>DATIOB010000144.1:0-17423 GCA_035473605.1 Conexibacter sp. | reverse complement strand
GCGATCTGCTCGTAGGAGAGCGCGTCGATCTCGCGCAGCAGCAGCGCGGTGCGCTGCGTCTCCGGCAGGTCCTGCACGTCGGAGACGAGGAGCCGGAACTCCTCGCGCTTGTGGACCTTGTCGGCCGTCGTGGTGCCGCCCTCGGAGAGGTGGACGTCCATCGAGTCCACGCCGACCGCCTGCGTGCGCCGCAGGTGGTTCAGCGAGCGGTTGCGCGCGATCCGGTAGAGCCACGGCCGCACGTTGATCGGCCGGTCGTCCGCGAGCATCGCGTTGAAGGCGGCGGCGAAGACCTCCTGCAGCACGTCCTCGGCGTCCTCCTTGGACCCGAGCATGTGGCGGCAGAACGCGAGCAGGCGCGCCTGGTAGCGGCTCACGAGCACCTCGAAGGCGCCGTGGTTGCCACGACGGACGAGCGCGATCAGACGCTCGTCGGATTGGAGCCGGAGCAATGGCGACCGGCCATGGATGCCGGCGACCCCGGCGTGTTTGAGTGCAGAGACTTCCACGCGTGATTTCCTCGCCTGTTGGGACACCGTAGCAGCGCCCGAGTTGCGCAAAAGGGCCTGAAACAGGCCGCCCGCGGGCCTCTGCTGGCGCGTCCGCGCGCGTCGGTTCAAGCGGTTGGGCGCCAGCGACCGATCCGCGCGGCACCGTAGGATGCGGCGCATCGTGGGCGCGCACGCGGCAGATCTGCTCGAACGAGGGGCTGAGCTGCGCGTGATCGCGCGCCAGCTCGACGACGCGGTCGCGGGCGCCGGCTCGCTCGTCGTCGTCGAGGGGCCGGCCGGGATCGGCAAGACGACGCTGCTGCGCGCGGCCGTCGAGCTGGCCGAGGAGCGCGGCATGACCGTGCTGCGGGCCCGCGGCGGCGTGCTGGAGCTGCACCTCGAGTACGGCGTCGTGCGGCAGCTGCTGGAGCGGCCGCTGATGCGCGCCGACGCCGCGGCGCAGGCGCGCCTGCTCGCCGGCCCCGCGGCACCGGCCGCGGCGGTGCTGGGACTGGGCGAGCTGCCGCCCGACGCCGGACCCGGCCACGACCCCTCGGCGGGCATCCTCCACGCGCTCCACTGGCTGACCGCCAACCTCTCCGACGCCGGCCCGCTGCTGGTCGTGATCGACGACGCGCACTGGGCCGACACGGCGTCGCTGCGGGCCGGCGGCTACCTCGCGCGGCGGCTCGACGGCCTGCCGGTCGCGCTGCTGATCGGCGCGCGCGACGACGAGCCCGGCTCGCAGACGCCGCTGCTCGCCGAGCTGATGCAGGCGGCCGAGCCGACGTACCTGCATCCGGCGCCGCTCGGCGAGGCGGCGGTCGCGACGGTGCTGCGCGAGGCGTTCGCGGGCCAGGAGCCGCCGGCCGCGCTCGTGCACGCCTGCCGCGGCGCCAGCGGCGGCAATCCCTTCTTCCTGACCGAGCTGGCAGCGGAGCTGGCCGCCGCGCACCGTTCGCCGTCCGATCCGGTGCCCGACTCGGTCGGCCGCATCGGCCCGCTTGCGGTGCAGCGCTCGCTGCTGCTGCGGCTCGGCCGGCTCGGCGAGGAGCCGCGCCGGCTCGCCCGCGCGATCGCGACGCTCGGCGGCGAGGGCGAGCTGCGCCACGCGGTCGCCGTCGCCGGGCTGGAGCCGACCGCCGGCGCCGCCGCGGCCGACGCGCTCGTCGCCGCGGGGATCCTCGAACGGCGCCGTCCGCTGCGGATGGTCCATCCGCTCGTGCGCGCCGTCGTCGCCGGCGACGCCTCGCCGGCCGACCAGGCGGCCGCGCATCGCCGGGCCTTCGAGGCGCTGCGCGCCGACGGCGTCCACGACGAGCTGGTCCTCCCGCACGCGCTCGGCGCCGAGCCGGCCGGCGACGCCGAGCTGGTCGCGCTGCTGCGCCGCCTCGGCGAGCGGGCCGCGCGGACCGGGACGCCCGGCACCGCGATCGTCCACCTGCGACGGGCGCTGGAGGAGCCGCCGGCGGCGCCCGAGCGGCCGCTGCTGCTGGCCCAGCTCGGCTCGGCCGAGGTCCGCCAGGGCGCCTTCGCCGACGGCCTCGGCCACCTCGACGAGGCGCTCGTGCTGCTGCCCGGCGGCGAGCTGGAGCCGCGCATCGCGATCCACCGCGAGCGCACCTTCGCCGCGTTCGCGAGCGCCGGCATGGGCGAGGCGCGGCGGCTGGTCGGCGACGCGCTCGCCGAGCTGGCCGGCGGCGCCGGCGACTCCGACGCCGCGTTGCAGCTGGAGGCCGATCTCGCGCTGCTGGCGTGGCTGTCCGGCGGCGACCACCAGCTCGAGCTGCGCCGCCACCTCGGCGTCGCGGGCGAGACACGCGCGGAGCGGACGATGCTGGCGCTGCTGGCGCAGGCCGAGCATGCCGACGGCGCCGCGCCGGAGGTCGTCGTCGAGCTGGCGACGCGCGCGCTCGGCGACGGCCGACTGATCGCGCAGGACACCTCCGAGGCGCTCTCCTGGTACATGGCGACCTACGCCCTGCTGACGTGCGAGGCGAACGACGAGGCGCGCGCGACGATCGCCGCCGCGCTCGCCGACGGACAGCGGCGCGGCTCGGCCTTCGCACGCGCCGGCGCGCTCGGGACGCGCGCGGTGCTGGCGCTCAACGAGGGACGCCCGCGCGACGCCGAGGCCGACGCGCGCACCGCGGCCGGCGGTGCGATCCCGCCGATCATGGCGCCGGTCAACGCCAGCTACGTGGCGCTCGCGCTCGTCGACCAGGGCGAGCTGGAGGGGGCCGCCGAGCACCTGCGCGCGGCTGGGCTGGAGCACGGGCCGGGCGGTCCGACGGTGCTGCGCTGGATCCCGTGGGCGCGGGCGCGGCTGCACGAGGCGCGTGGCGACCTCGCCGCCGTGCGCGTCGACGTCACGCCGCTGGAGGACGACGACGCCGCCGGCCGTCCGATGCGCGCGCTCGCGTGGCGGGCGCTGCTGGCGCGGGCGCTCGTCCGCGACGGCGGGCGCGCGGACGAGGTCGAGGAGGCGCGTGCGCTCGCCGCCGAGCACCTCGCCTGGGCACGCCGCTGGAACCGCCCGGCCGCGCTCGGCGTCGCGCTGCGCGCGGCGGCGCTGGCGGGCCCGGCAGGGGAGCGGGTCGCGGGGCTGGAGGAGGCGGTCCAGACGCTGACGGGCGGCGGAACGCTCGCGACCGAGCAGGCGCGCGCCGCGCTCGACCTCGGCGTCGCGCTGCTGTTGGACGACCGCCGCGACGATGGCCGTGCGGCGCTGGAGCAGGCGCTGGAGGTCGCGCTCGACTGCGGCGCGCGCGACGTCGCGCAGCGGGCGGCCGAGGAGCTGGAGGGCGTCGGCGCACCGGCCCGCCGCCTGCGCTTCGACGAGCTGACCGCCTCGGAGCGGCGGGTCGCCGAGCATGCTGCCGCCGGGCGCACCAACCGCGAGATCGCGGAGGAGCTGTTCGTGACCCCCAAGACGGTCGAGAACCACCTCACGCGCGTCTACGCGAAGCTCGGGCTCGGCTCGCGCCGCGAGCTGGCCGAAGCCCTGTAGGGGCTGGCGCGGACACCCCCCAGGGGTCCAAGACAGGGGGTCGTCCCTCACGACGCGGCGGCGCCCGCACGGGAGGCTGCTCCTCGTGTCCTCCCCCGAACCGATCGACCTCCACTGCGAGATCGACTCCCTCGAGGAGCCGATCCGCGGAAGGATCGGAAACCGGTGGGGCAGGTGCGTCGAGTTCCACGGCTGGATCGAACTGGCCGCCGTGCTGACCGACGTCGCCGAGGACGCGCGCAGGGAAACGTCCACCACCCGAAGCGAGGAGCATCCCCATGACCGCCTCTGACCAGCCGCGGCGCCGCCGTCTGCCCAAGCCCGCCACCGTGATCGCCGGTGTCGCCCTGTTCGCCGCCGTCGGCGGGACCGCGACCGCGGCTTCCACCCTGATCGACGGCAAGAACATCAGAGCCGGCACGATCACCGCCAGACAGGTGAAGAACGGCTCGCTCGGCACCGCCGACCTCAGCAGAGCGGCGCGCGCCGCGCTGAGAGGCGCCAGAGGCGCGACGGGTGCGACCGGCGCGACCGGCGCGGCTGGGCCGCAGGGCGCGCCCGGCGCGCAGGGCCTGCCGGGCGCTCAGGGCGCGCAGGGTCTGCAGGGCATCGAGGGTCCGCAGGGCCCGGCCGGCAGAGACGGCGTGGTCACGCCGCAGTCGAGCACGCTCGGAGGCAGAAACCTGGCCGCGGGCGCGACCACGAGAGTGCTTTCGAAGACCGTCCCGAGCGGGCGCTACGTCGTCTTCGCGAAGATGGATCTCTACTCCGAGGGCACCGAGATCTTCGGCTGCAACCTGCTCTCCGGAGCCTCCTCCATCGACGACTCCAACTGGAGACCGGCGGCCATCAGACTCACGACGCCGCTCTCGCTGCAGGGCGTGACGCCGACCACCACGACCACGGTCAGCGTCTCCTGCAGCACGCCCGACGGCATCAGCGGCGCCGCCAGCAACGTCAGCCTGATCGCGATCCCGTTCGGCTGAGCGACCGTGGACGCCCGGCGGTCGTCGCACCCTCGCGCGGCGACCGCCGGCGCCACGCCTCGGTGATCAGCAGCGCGACCGCGACCGGCACCGTCGCTGGCAGCGTGTCGAGCACGAGGAAGATCGCGTCGTAGGCGAGCGAGAGCCCGAAGACGAGCAGCGCGATGCGGCCCTGGCGGCGTCCCTCCGCCGCCAGCAGCGCGCCGAAGACGCCGGCGATGAAGTAGTCGCCGTAGCCGATCACGGCGTGGCCGAAGTGGGCCCGCTGCAGCTGCGGCAGCTCGGCCGGCGGCGCCGCCGCGTTGAGCACCGCCGAGGCCGGCTGCAGCGTCTCGGCGCCGATCAGGATCACGTCGGCGACCGCCATCACGACGATCCCGACCTTGAGCCAGCCGTGCGGCGCGACGGAGACGAGCAGCACGCCGAGCGTCACGCACGAGAGGCCGCTCAGCAGCGTCCCGGCCAGCTCGCCGGCGAGCTGCTCACGCGCCTGCCAGGCGACGACGAAGAGCACGGCCGCCAGCGGCGCCAGCCACGGCCGCCCGCCGTGCATCGTCCAGCCGAGCGCGGCGGCCGCCAGCGGCGGGATCGCCACCAGCGCGACCCACGTCAGCACGTCGGCGGTGCCGCTCTGGGCGTTGATCGCCCACACGACGCCGGCGATCGAGAGCAGCGGCACGAGCGCCCACCAGGGACTCTGCAGCCGTCTGGAGAGCCGTTCGAGCGCCGGCACGGAGTGCGCGCGCGGCAGCGCCACGGCCGCGGCCTGCACGCCGATGAGGACGATGTTGGAGGCGAGGAATTCGCGCGTCACGTTCCGAATGATGGACGACGATTTCCGCTAGCACAGCCACGGTATGGAGGGACCCCCCCAACCGGGGGTTTGTCACACAATCGAGACTTTGAAAGCCCTCTCGCTACCCTCAAGGTCAGCCTATGCCTTCCTCCGTATCCAGTTCCGTAGCCAAGCCCCGCTCCACGAATCGCCGTGAACGGCGACGAGGGGAAGACGGGGCACCGGACTCCGGACACGGACTCGACCTCTACGAGCAGATGCTGCTGATCCGTCTGTTCGAGGAGGAGGTCGAGCGGCAGTACAAGCGCGCGAGAATCGGCGGCTACTGTCACCTCGCGTCGGGCCAGGAGGGCGCCACCGTCGGCGCCGTCCATCCGATGAGAGACGAGGACCTGCTCTTCTCCTCGTACCGCACCCATGGTCTCGCGCTCGCCAAGGGCGTCGATCCCGACCAGGTGATGGGCGAGCTGTTCGGCCGCGAGGGCGGTTCGGCGCACGGTCGCGGCGGGTCGATGCACCTGCTCGACTACTCCAGAGGCTATCTCGGCGGCTGGGGCATCGTCGCCGGTCAGCTGCCGCTCGCCGTCGGCGCGGCGCTCGAGATCTCCTATCGCGACAAGAGAGCCGCCGTCATGTGCGAGCTCGGCGACGCGGCGACCAACATGGGCGCCTGGCACGAGGCGCTCAACCTCGCCGCGATCTGGGACCTGCCGCTCGTGACGCTCGTCTTCAACAACAGATACGGCATGGGCACGACCGTCGAGAAGGCCTCCGGCGAGCCCGAGCTTTACAAGCGCGCCGCCGCCTTCCGCATGCACGGCGAGCGCGTCGACGGCCAGGACGTCGAGGCGGTCCTGTCCGCCGCCGACCGGCTGCTCGTGCGCGCCCGCGAGGAGCGCAAGCCGGCCGTGCTCGAGATCGTCACCTACCGCTACCGCGGCCACTCCGTCGCCGACGCCGGCACCGCGTACCGCACGCCGGAGGAGATGGAGGAGTGGAGAAAGCGCGACCCGATCGAGCTGTACCGCCAGCGGCTGCTCGACGAGCGCCGCGCCGGCGAGTCGCAGATCGACGCGATCAGAGCGCGCGTGGAGAAGCGTGTCGAGCAGGCCGTCGAGGCCGCCGAGGCGAGCCCGGAGCCGCCCGTCAGCTCCCTTTCGCAGCACCTCTACGGGGATCCCAAGAGCGCTGAGCAGTTCTCGCGCATGAGCCCCGGAAGCCCGTTCGGCGAGCGCGAGCTCGTCCTGGAAGGACTCGGCAGATGAGCGCCACCACCGCACCGTCGACGACCACGATGACCTACCGCGAGGCCGTCCGTCTGGGGCTGCGCGAGGAGCTGCTGCGCGACGAGGACGTCTTCCTGATGGGCGAGGAGATCGGCGTCTTCGAGGGCTCCTACAAGGTCACCGCCGGTCTCTTCAGAGAGTTCGGGCCGATCCGCGTGCGCGAGACGCCGATCTCCGAGGAGGGCTTCGTCGGCGCCGGCATCGGCGCGGCGATGATGGGCCTGCGCCCGGTCGTCGAGATCATGACGCTGAACTTCATCCTCGTCGCGATGGACCAGGTCGTCAACCACGCGGCGAAGATCCGCTACATGTTCGGCGGCGAGGTCGGCTGCCCGCTCGTGATCCGCACGCCCAACGGCGGCGGCTCGCAGCTGACGGCGCAGCATTCGCAGAGCTTCGAGGTCTTCTTCGCCCACACGCCGGGCATGAAGGTCGTCGCGCCGAGCACCCCGGCCGACGCCCACGGCCTGCTGAAGGCCGCGATCCGCGACGACGACCCGATCCTCGTCGTCGAGAACCTGCAGTCGTACAAGGTCAGAGGCGAGGTCCCCAATGATCCCGACCACGTCGTCGAGATCGGCAAGGCCGCGATCACGCGCGAGGGCGGCGACATCACGCTCGTCGCCCACTCGTTCGCGGCCACCCGCGCGCTGAGAGTGGCGGAGAGACTGAAGCGCGACCACGGCGTCAACGCCGAGGTCGTCGACCTGCGCTCCCTGCGCCCGCTCGATGTCGAGACGGTCGCGAAGTCGATCCAGAAGACCAACCGCGCGCTCTGCGTCGACGAGGGCTGGGCGACCTACGGCATCAGCGCCGAGATCGCCTCGCGAATCCAGCGCGCCTGCTTCGACGACCTCGACGCGCCGATCGAGCGCGTCGGCCTCGCCGAGGTCCCGATGCCGTACGCGAAGCAGCTCGAGAGAGCGGCGATCGTCAACGACGACAAGATCGAGGCGGCGGCGCTGAGCGTGCTCGGCCTCGGCCCGGACGTCTTCTCGTACTGAGCAGCACAGGTCCCGCTCCAATACCCGGGGCGGGACTCGAACCCGCACGTCCGTCAGGACAGCCGATTTTAAGTCGGCGGCGTCTACCGATTCCGCCACCCGGGCAGGACGCCAATCCTACGGGGACGGGCTAGGGTCCGGTGCGATGGGCGAGCTGAACGTGCGGCTGCAGCCGCGATCGAAGAGATCCGAGGTCGTCGGCGTGCGCGAGGGGGCGCTGCTGGTGCGCGTCACGGCGCCGCCGGTCGACGGCAAGGCCAACGCCGCGCTCTGCAAGCTGCTGGCGAAGCTGCTCGGCGTTCCGCCCTCGACAGTCGCCGTCGTGCGTGGCTCGTCGACACGCGACAAGGTCGTGCGCGTGGACGGAATCGAGACATCGATCCTGATGCACCGGCTCTCCGACGCGCGCTGAGCGTCCGAATCCGGACGATGCTTGACGCGGGGGCGTAGCGTAGGACGAGTGAACGGCGTGTGCGGAGCGCGCCGTGCAGCCGCCCGAGGGCGGCTGCACCGGCTTACGCGTAGGTGTGACTGGTCAGGCGACCGCGGCTTCGGCGCGCGTGACGACCGGCGTGAGCCCGTCGAGCACGGCGTCGGTCAGTCTGGCGTCGCCGCTGATCTCCAGGCCGTCGCGCGTGCCGCCGGGCACGAGTGCGTCGACCCAGGCGCGCTCCGTCCCGCTGACGCGGGCGCTGGCGTCGGCGTCAGCACGCTCTTCGAGCGTGACGTCGCCTCTCTTGGCGGTGATCAGGTAGACCCTGTCCTCGCCGTCCTTGGAGCGCTGCTGGACGTTGAGCTCCAGCGTCCCCTTGAGCGACTTCGGCAGCGTCAGCAGCCCGGGGGCGAGCCGGAAGACGGCGCCGATGTCGATCGCCTCGCCGCGACGCGGCTCGGTCCACGACCACTCGTAGCCCCAGCGGGCGAGAGCGGCGAGAACGGGGATCAGGTCGCGCGCACGCTCGGTCAGCTCGTAGTCCACGCGCGGCGGGACCTCGCGGTAGCGCTGGCGGGTGAGCAGGCCGTCGGCGACCATGCGGTTCAGCCGGGAGCGAAGCTGCTCGGTCGAGATCCCCGGCAGGGTCCGCTGCAGCTCGACGAAGCGTCGCGGACCGCTGACGAGATCGCGGACGATGAGCAGCGTCCACTTGTCGCCGACGAGATCAAGTGCCCGGGCATCCGGAGACCACTGGTCGTACGGATGGCGTTTGGGCGGGGGAGCGGGTGAAATGGGGAACCTCCGGTGGGACGAGAGCGGGGCGACCTACCTACCGTGATGCAGATTAACCGACTGACGGGTAGCCGCGAAGCCGAGATGCGAAAAATGCGCCAGAAACGCGCCAACATGGGCCTTCCTGTCGCATTTACCGGGGAAGAGAGCGACGATACGGCCATCGCATCGACGACCCTTACGGCGTACGGTGCGGGACAAGCAGGTTGTGCAGGAGGTCCGGGCTGATGGGCGATGTGATCCAGCTGGTGCGACGTCGACCGGTTCCGCGCGATCGTGCGGGCGGTGTGACGTTCTTCTTCGACTTGGCGTGTCCATACACGTACTTGGCAGCAGAACGGCTCGATCGCCGCTTCTGCGGGGCGCGTTGGCGGCCGGCCGCCGGACGCCATCTGGCCGGCAGCCCGCTGGTCGTCTCCGCGCGCGCGCACGAGATGGGCGTCCCCGACGCGCGCGCGATGCGCGCCGTCGAGCTGCGCGCCCGTGAGCTGCACATGCCGCTCGTGTGGCCGGATCGCTTCCCGGCGCAGGTGCCCCACGCGATGCGGGCGGCGACGTACGCCGCTGAGCGCGGCCGTGTCCAGGCGTTCGCGATCGCCGTCGGCCGCCTCGCCTTCTGCGGCGGCTTCGACGTCGAGGACCCGCGCATGCTCGCCGAGGCGGCGGCAGCAGCCGGTCTCGACGTCGACGAGACGCTCGACGCCGTCGGCGAGGAGTGGCGCGATCGCGAGATCGAAGCGGCGGGCCGCGCGCTCTGGGTCGACGGCGGCACGACGCTGCCGGCGGTCCGTCACGACGGCGGCCTCTTCTGCGGAGAACATGGCGTCACGGCAGCCATCTTCGCGCTGCCGGCGGTCGTCAACGGGTGGTCCGGCCGCTGAGCGGACCCACAACGCGGGAGTTCCCTCCAGCGCGCCGAGAGGCGCCCGGTGCGCACGGAGTGAGCACTTCCTCATGAGGGCGGAGTTCGGAACAGGGCCCCGCGCTGTCACAATCCCTCGTGGGATGGACCGGGTACTGCGATACGCCTATCGCCGACTCGGCCGGCGATATCCGCTGACTGTCGTCGTTCTGCAGTTCCAGATCGCCCACCTGCTGGCACTCGGCGGGATCGTGCTGCTGAGGCTCTACCAGCCGATGAGCAATCGCTCCTTCGTGCTGCTGCTGGTGGTGGCGACGGTGCTCGTGGCGCTCGACAACGTGAGCTCGACAATGCTCGCGCGGCGGCTGCTGCGACCGGTCGGGAGCTGGCTGGAGGGCGCGAGGGACCGCAAGGCGACTGCGGCCGCCTGGCGTGCGCTGGCGTCGCTGCCGAGCGACTACACGCGCCGCGTGCCGACGGTGCCGATCGCGCTCGTGATCGTGCCGTTCGCCGTCTTCGCGACGCTCGAGCTCGATCTCAAGGCGGTCTCGGCGCTCGCGATCCTCACGGGGATGCTGCTGACGCTCGCCTACGGCGCGGTGCTGCGCTTCTTCTTCCTCGAGTCGCTGCTGCGGCCGGTGCTGGAGGACGTCGCGCTGCACATGCCCGACGACTTCGATCCCGGACGCGCCGGCGTCTCGCTGCGCAGACGGCTGCTGATCGGCCTGCCGGCGATCAACATCCTCACGGGCGTGATCGTCGCCGGGATCGAGATGAACCGCCACGGCGCGCGGCTCGACGACATCGGTCCGGCGGTCGTGATCGCGGTGGCGGTCGCCTTCCTGATCTCGGTCGAGCTGACGATCCTGCTGGCGCGCTCGATCTTCGACCCGATCGACCAGCTGCGCTCGGCGACCGAGCGCGTCGGCCGCGGCGACCTGTCGACGCGCGTGCCGGTCATCTCGACCGACGAGACCGGCCGCCTCGCGCGCTCCTTCAACGACATGGTCGCCGGCCTCTCCGAGCGCGAGCGGCTGCACGAGGCGTTCGACGCCTACGTCGGTCCCGACGTCGCCGAGATGGTGCTGCGCGACGGCACCCACCTCGACGGCAAGGAGCAGGTCGTCACGGTCCTCAGCCTCGACATCCGCGACTTCACGCAGAAGGCCGAGAGAGCGACGCCGCGCCGCGTCGTCGACTTCCTCAACGAGTTCTTCGGGATGGTCGTCCCGATCATCGAGCACCACGGCGGCCGCGCCGACAAGTACGTCGGCGACGGGCTGCTGGCGATCTTCGGCACGCCCGAGCCGCTGCCCGACCACGCCGACCGCGCCGTCGCGGCGGCGCTGGAGGTGGCGGTCGCGGTGCGCGACCGCTACGACGACCTGCGCGTCGGCATCGGCGTCAACTCCGGACCGGTGATCGCCGGCACGATCGGCGGCGGCGGCCACGTCGAGTTCACCGTCATCGGCGACCCGGTCAACACGGCCGACCGCGTCGAGCAGGTGACCCGCCAGACCGGCGACACGGTGCTCGTGACGGAGGCGACGCGGAGGCTGCTGAGACGCGACCACGGCCGCTTCGAGAACCGGCCCGCGGTCCCGCTGAAGGGCAAGACCGAGAGAGTCCAGCTGTGGGCGCCGAAGGCCGTCAGCGCGACGGCGGGCGGCTCGCCCGACGGAACCGAGCGCGTCAGCGCTCCGACGAGTTCAACCGATCGAACGGATTCGGGCGATCGCGACGGCCTCGAGCGGCGCGACGGGCGCACGCCGGCGCCCGACGCGGCCTCCGAAGTGGGGGCCTGAACGGCGCAGAACGCGGAAGAGGCCCGGAATCCTTCCGGGCCTCTTCCTGTCGACGGCTCCTTGGGGGACGGGCGAGGTCGGGGGTCCATGCCCGTCCGGAGCTGTGCGTCGCTGGCCGGACGTTGGGAGGCGCCGAGGTCGGTCGGCTCATCCGGCCTGTGTCGGGATCGAAGGAGGTCGTGCCATCTCCTCGTCCTGAGAGTGATAGTGCGCGCATTTGGTTGCCGGTGCAACCCTGGAAATGAGCGTCATACGATGCTCATACGGCCTCGAAAAGTTGTACATAGCGGCGCATAGCTGCGTACCAGCTCATCACGGGTCCGGCGGCACTAGAGTCGGGCGCATGTCAACGGACACGCAGCAGGAGACGCGGCTGCACGGCGGCAGGCTGATCGCCCGCCGCCTCAAGGCCCACGGCGTCACGAAGCTCTTCACGCTCTCGGGCGGTCACATCTTCCCGATCTACGACGGCTGTCGTGACGAGGGCATCGACATCGTCGACGTGCGCCACGAGCAGGCCGCCGCCTTCGCCGCCGAAGGCTGGGCGAAGGTCACGCGCACACCCGGGGTCGCCGCCGTCACGGCGGGACCGGGCGTGACCAACTCGATCAGCGCGATCGCATCCGCACAGTCGAACAACTCGCCGGTGCTCGTGCTGGGCGGCCGCGCGCCGGCGCTGCGCTGGGGGCGCGGCTCGCTGCAGGAGATCGACCACGTCCCGTTCGTGCGGCCGTTGACGAAGCTCGCCGCGACGCCCGACACGACCGCGGAGATCCCCGGCCTCGTCGACGAGGCGCTGGCCGTCGCGATCTCGCCGCACTCCGGACCGACCTTCCTCGACTTCCCGATGGACCACGTCTTCAGCGAGGCCGAGGAGCCGGTCAGCGACGCCGCGCTGCTGACGCCGCATCTCGGCGCCGCCGCCGACGGCGACGCGATCGAGCGCGCCGGCGCGCTGCTGGCGCAGGCCGAGCGGCCGGTGATCATGGCCGGGACGAACCTCTACTGGGGGCACGGCGAGGTCGCGCTGAGAGCGCTCGTCGAGGAGCTCGGGGTCCCGGTCTTCCTCAACGGCCTCGCGCGCGGCTGCGTGCCGGCCGATCACGAGCTGTTCTTCTCGCGTGCGCGCGGGGCGGCGCTGAAGGGCGCCGACGTCGCGCTCGTGATCGGCGTGCCGATGGACTTCCGGCTCGGCTTCGGCGACTCCTTCGGCGCCGACACCGAGCTGATCTCGATCGACGTCGCCGAGCCGCTGCGCGAGCACCCGCGCCCGGTCGCCGCCGAGCTGTACGGCGCGCTGCCGGCGACGCTCGACGCGCTGCGCGTCGCCGCGGCCGGCGGCCCCGACCGCTCCAGCTGGCACGAGCACCTGCGCAAGGTCGAGGAGGAGAAGCACGCGGCCGAGGCCGCCGAGCTGGGCGACGAGCGCGCGCCGCTGCACCCGATGCGCGTCTACGCCGGCCTCGCCGAGGTGATCGACCGCAACGCGATCATCGTCTGCGACGGCGGCGACTTCGTCTCCTACGCGGGGCGCGTCGTCGACTCCTACGAGCCCGGCTGCTGGCTGGACCCGGGGCCGTTCGGCTGCCTCGGCACCGGCCCCGGCTACGCGCTCGCGGCGAAGCTGGCGAGACCGGAACGGCAGGTCGTGCTGCTGCTCGGCGACGGCGCCTTCGGCTTCTCGGGGCTCGAGTTCGACACGCTCGCGCGCCACGGCGTCAACGTCGTCGGCCTGATGGGCAACAACGGCATCTGGGCGCTCGAGAAGCACCCGATGGAGTTCCTCTACGGCTACAGCGTCGCGGCGGAGCTGCGGCCCGAGACGCGCTACGACGAGGTCGTCAGAGCGCTCGGCGGCCACGGCGAGCTGGTCGAGCGGCCCGAGCAGCTGCGCGGTGCGCTGGAGCGGTCGTTCTCTGCGGGCGTCCCGGCGCTCGTCAACGCGATCACCGATCCGACGGTCGTCTACCCGCGCAAGTCGAACCTGGCGTAGCGGACGCCCGCAGGAAACCGCCTCGCGGCGCTGGACACGATCCGATGGCCATCAAAGGCGCAGCAGCCTGATCAGGCCATCGGCTCGCGTCCAGCATCCACGATCCGGCTCCCTGCGAGCGCCCGCTGATACAGCGCCGTACCCAAAAAAAGAGGAAACCGCCCGCGTCATGCGGACGGTTTCCTCGAAGTGACCCAATCAGGACGGGCAGGGGTACGTGCCTTGAAAGGGCCTTTATGTGGTCCAGACGGCGGGAGGCGCCGCTTTTTACACGGCTTCGCCTGGACCTATGGGTCGGGCAGCCGACTCGCTTGCACGAACCCGATGCCCGACAGGCCGATATTGCCCGAGTGGTTCGCATTCAAACAATCGAACATTCGTCCAGGTTCGTTTCTGGGCTGGACGACATGGGGTAGATGCAGCCGTTTGCGCTGAATCAAGTGGCGCGTACGCGTTCGAGCATCGCGCCGTGCAGGATGTCGTGCTCGGAGACCTCGACGCTCCCGATCCCGAAAAATCGAAGCACCTCGATCAGGATGACGATGCCCGCGACGATCGTCGGAGCGCGGTCAGGATGCAGACCGGCGATTTCGCGGCGATCGGCGAGCGGCAGCTGCGCCAGCCGTGCCAGCTCGAACTCCGCGTCGCTCAGCTCGACGACGTAGCCGTGGACCCGCGCGGGGTCGTACGGCTCCAGCCGCTGGGCGATCGCGGCCAGCGAGGTCGCGGTTCCGGCGACGCCGATCGCGCGCTGCGCGTCGTCGTGCACGGCGACGGGGACCTGCGCGTGCAGGACCGCGCGCACGTCGTCGGCGAGCGCCTGCAGCTCGGCCGGCCGCGGCGGGTCGCTGCGGATGTGGCGCTCGGTCTGCCGCACGACGCCGAGCTGCGTCGAGACGTGGAAGTCGACCTGATCCTGATGGCCGACGACCAGTTCGGTCGAGCCGCCGCTGATGTCGAACACGAGCAGCGGCGTGCGGTCGGCCGGATCGCGGCCGTGCGTGGCGCCGAGGAAGGTCAGCCGCGCCTCGCGCTCGCCGGCGATCGTATGGGCGTCGAGCCCGTACCGCTCGCGCACGACGGCGGTGAAGTCGGCGCCGTTGGCGGCGTCGCGCACCGCGCTGGTGAGCACCGCCAGGCGTGCGTCGGCCGGGACCGCGGCGGCGTCGAGCGCGTCACGGTAGGCGTCGAGCGTCGCGAAGACGCGCTCCATCGCGGCGTCGGAGAGGCGGCCGCTGGCGTCGACGCCGGCGCCGAGGTGCGTGACCTGCGAGCGGCGGTCGCGTTCGGCGATCCGTCCGTCGGGCGTGACGTCGGCGATCAGCAGCCGCGTCGAGTTGGTGCCGATGTCGACGACGCCGACGCGCATCAGCGTGCGACCGCCTGCGGCAGCGGCCGGCCGGCGAGGCCGGCGAGCACGTTGTCGACGGCGATCTCGCTCATGCGCGCGCGCGTACGCGTGGTGGCGGAGCCGATGTGCGGGACGACGAGCACGTTCGGTGCCTGCAGCAGCGGGTGGTCGGCCGGCAGCGGCTCGGGGTCGGTGACGTCCAGCGCCGCGCCGCCGATCGTGCCGGCGTGCAGCGCGGCGGTCAGCGCGCCGGTGTCGACGATCGCGCCGCGCGCGGTGTTGACGAGGATCGCCGTCGGCTTCATCCGCGTGAGCGCGGCGGCGTCGATCAGGTGGCGCGTCGCGGCTGTCAGCGGCACGTGGAGCGAGACGAAGTCGGAGCGCTCCAGCAGCTCCGGCAGCGGCGTGCCTGCACGGCTGGTCGATCTCAGCACCGTCATGTCGAAGCCGGCGGCGCGCCGCGCGACCGCCTCGCCGATGCGGCCGGCGCCGACGATCCCCAGCGTCGCCCCGGCGACGTCATGGCCGAGGTAGCCGCCCGGCTCCCACGTCCCCCAGCGTCCGGCGAGGACGTCGGCGGCGGTCTGCGGCAGCCGCCGCGCCGCCGCCAGCAGAAGGGCGAAGGCGAGGTCGGCGGTCGCGTCCGTCAGCACGTCGGGCGTGTTGGAGACGGCGACGCCGCGCGCGGCCGCTGCCGCGACGTCGATGTTGTCGTAGCCGACGCCGTAGTTGGCGACCGTCTTGATCCGCGGGCAGGCGTCGAGCAGCTCGCCGTCGATCGGGTCGACCAGCGTGCACAGCAGCGCGTCCGCGTGGGCGGCCCGCTCGGTGAGCGCCGCGCGCGGCGGCGGCAGCCGCTCCTCCCACACGTCGACCTCGTGACCGGCGGCGCGCAGCCGCTCCAGTGCGTCACCGGGCAGCCGGCGCGTGACGAAGACATGACCCATGCGGCGCAATGCTACGTGCAGCTTGCGGCTGACGCCCGGCGCGAGGCCACACGGCCTTCGAAATCCGATTGCGCTAGAATCACTCGTCCGCCGCGGGGTGGAGCAGTCTGGTAGCTCGTCGGGCTCATAACCCGAAGGTCGCGGGTTCGAATCCCGCCCCCGCTATACGGAAGCCGCCTCTCGCCAGGCGGCTTTCGTCGTTCTGGGGCGCGTCGACGCGCTCGCAACGGCTCCAAACGACAGACCGCGCGACGCGCCGCTGCGCTGAGCGCGGCTGCGGCCGGCGCAGGGCCGTGGACAGGTGGTGCGTCGCCGCCCTCGCGCTCGGCTGAGCGCCTGCGGGTCCGGCTCCGCCGAGCCCGACCCGCCGAGCCCGCAGGAGCAGGTCAGAGCGGTCAGAGTCAACCGAGGCACAGCAACTAGGCGGCCGACTCCTCGATCCGTCCGTCGCGCAGCCGCATGACGCGGTCGGCGAGGTCGAGCATGCGCTCGTCGTGCGTGCTGAGCATCACGGCGGCGTCGTGGTCGCGCGCGAGGGCGCGGATCAGCTCCATCACCTCGCGGCCGCGCTCGGAGTCGAGCGCGGCGGTCGGCTCGTCGGCGAGCAGCAGCCGCGGCGCCTTCGCGAGCGCCGCCGCGACGGCCAGCCGCTGACGCTCGCCGCCCGACAGCTCGCCGGGACGGCTGCCCTCGCGTCCTTCCAGCCCGACCGCGGCGAGCAGCGCGCGCGTGCCGGCCCGCGCCGCGCCGCCGCGCCCGGCCAGGCGCGCGTTGAGCCCCAGCAGCTGGCCGGCGGGCAGGAACGGCGCGAGGTTGGCTCCCTGGAAGACGAAGCCGATCTCGCGGGCGCGCAGCCGCGCGCGCTCCCGCTCGGAGGCGGTCGCGAGGTCGGCGTCGCCGAGCCGCACCGTGCCCGCGTCGGGGCGCAGCAGCCCGCCGGCGATGGCGAGCAGGGTCGTCTTGCCGGAGCCGCTCGGCCCGACGACGGCGAGCAGCTCGCCGGGCCGGGCCGCCAGCGTGACATCGTGGAGGACCGTCTCGCCGGCGTAGCCGTGGGCGACGCCGTCGAGGCTGAGGGAGGTGGCAGCGATCGTGGTCATGGGCGCTGGAGTGCGAGCAGGGGGTCGGTGCGGAGCAGGGTGCGCAGCGCCAGCCCGGCGGCCAGCAGCGAGAGGACGAGCAGGATCGCCGCGGCGCTGACGACGTCGCCGGTGCGCAGCACGGCGCTGATCGCGTCGGGGATCGTCGCGGTCAGGCCCGCGGCGATCAGCCAGCCGGCGGCGAGGCCGGCGAGCGTCAGGCCGAGCACCTGCACGGCGAGCGCGAGCGCGAGCGCGCGCGACGAGAGGCCGGCCGCGCGCAGGACCGCGAGGCTCGCCGACTTCTGCACGGTGACCATCCAGAAGAAGGTCGCCAGCAGCGCGGCGCCGATCACGTAGAGGCAGACCTGCACCAGCTGGGTGGTCATCAGCTCGCCCTTGTAGCCGGGCATCGCTCTTGCCGCCGCCTCCTGCTCGACCGCCTCGATACCGGGCACGTCGACGTCGGCCAGCGACCGGCCCGGCCGCAGCCCGACCATCACGGCCGAGACGGTGCCGGGCCCGCTGGCGCGCGCGCCGGCCAGGTCGGCGCGCAGGCGCTGCGCGGTCGCGTCGGTGACGAAC
>DATIOB010000143.1:0-2782 GCA_035473605.1 Conexibacter sp. | reverse complement strand
GCGCGCGCCCTCGTCGAGCGCGCGCTCGATCGCGAACGTCGCCTCGGGGTGGCCGAAGCCGCGGTAGGCGCCGATCGGCGTCTTGTTCGTGACGACCGCGACCAGCTCGGTCTCGGCCTCCTCGATCCGGTAGGGGCCGATCACCATCGCGGCCGTCACGACGCCGGTGCCGAGGCCGACCATGTACGGCGTCGCGCCGCAGTCGAGCACGACCGTCGCGCGGATCCCGGCGATCGTCCCGTCGCGCCGCAGCCCCAGCTCCAGCTCGACGGCCGTGCCGCGCCCGTGGACGGTCGCGACGAACGCCTCCGGGCGGTCCTCGATCCAGCGCACCGGCCGCGCGGTCGCGCGCGCGGCGAACGCGACGAGCGTCTCCTCGACGGTCGGGCAGGCCTTGTTGCCGAAGGCGCCGCCGACGTCGGGGCAGAGCACGCGCACGCGCGTCTCGTCGATCCGCAGCGTCGCGGCGAGCGACGCGCGCACCTGGTTGGGCGACTGCGTCGAGCTCCACAGCGTCAGCGATCTGCCGGCGACGTCCCAGACGGCGCGCACGCCGCGCGTCTCCAGCGGCAGCCCGGCGACGCGCCCGCTCTCGTAGCGGCCCTTCACGACGACGTCCGCCGCGGCGATCGCCGCAGCCGCGTCGCCGGCCTCGAAACGAGTGCGGCCGAAGACGTTGTCGGGCCAGCCGTCGTAGAGCCGCGGCGCGCCGTCGGCGAGCGCGTCCGCCGGCTCGACCGCGAGCGGCAGCGGCTCGTAGGCGACCTCCACCAGCTCAGCCGCGTCCTCGGCGAGGTACGCGTCGTCGGCGATCACTGCCGCGATCGGCTCGCCGACGTAGCGCACGCGGTCGCCGGCCAGGCACCACGTCGGCGCCTGCGCCTGGATCGGCGCTCTCCACAGCAGCCCCATCGGCTCCGTCGCGTCGCGCACGTCGGCGCCGGTCAGCACCGCGCGCACGCCAGCCGCCGCGCGCGCACGGCCGGCGTCGACGGCGATCCGCGCGTGCGGCTCGCGCGAGCGTACGACGACGAGGTGCAGCTCGCCCTCCGCGCGCTCGTCGGCCAGGAAGCGCCCGCCGCCGGCCGCCAGCCGCTGCAGGTGCAGTCCCGGCGCGTCGCTGCCGACGTGGCGGCGGCGGCCCGCGACTGGAGCCGGCTGCGGCGCGCTCACGACTCGCTCCCGGCGACGTGGCGCTCGACGAGCTCCTGCACGGCGGCGACGATCGGCGTATAGCCCGTGCAGCGGCAGACCGATGCGGCGAGGCGGTCGCGGACCTGCTCGGACGCCGGCCGAAGCCCGGCGTCGACCTCGCGCAGCAGCTCCTCCGCGAGCACGACGAAGCCGGGCGTGCAGAAGCCGCACTGCAGCGCGCGATGGCGGACGAACGCCTCCTGCACCTCCGACGGGCCGTCGGCGCCGCCAAGGCCCTCGATCGTGACGACCTCCTCGCCGTCGGCCTGGACCGCAAGCGTCAGGCAGGCGCGCGCGGAGCGGCCGCCGAGCAGCACGTTGCAGGAGCCGCACAGCCCCTGGCCGCAGCCGAGGTGGGTGCCGGTCAGCCGCAGCTCGTCGCGCAGCAGGTCGGCGAGCGTCATCCGCGCCGGCACCGACGCCTCGACGCGGCGGCCGTTGACGGTGCACGCGAGCGGGTGGAGACGCTCGCCCGTCACAGCTGCTCCCGCACGCGCCGCAGCAGCCGCGCGACGAGCGCGACGACGAGCCGGCGGCGGTGGTCGGCGGATCCGTGCACGTCGCCGGCGAGCTCGAGCGTCTCACCCAGCTCGGCAGCGGCGGCGTCGATCTCGGCGTCCCCGAGCGGGCCGCGCAGGCGCGCGGCGAGCGCGTCGCTCGCGAGCGACGGCGCCTGCCCTGCCGAGCCGACCGCGATGCGCGTCCGCGCGACCGCGCCGGCGGCCGTCTCGCAGACGACCGCGACGCTCGCCAGCGGCGTGTCGCCGGCGCCGCGCAGCGTCACCTCGTCGAAGTGGCCGATCGTCGCTGCGCCGGGCCGCGCGAAGGTGACCTCCGACAGCAGCTCGTCGTCGCGCAGCGCGGTGCGGAACGGGGCGAGGAAGAACTCCTGCGGCGCGAGCGTGCGACTGCCGCGGGCGGAGACGGCACGCAGCTCCCCGCCCATCGCCAGCAGGCAGACGCCCAACTCCGCCGCCGGGTTGGCGTGCGCGATGCTGCCGCAGACGGTCCCGCGGTTGCGCGTCGTGACCTTGCCGACACGCGGCAGCGCCTGGCTCAGCACGCCGAAGCCGCGCAGCTCCGCGGCCAGCTCGCCGCTCCGCTGCGTGACGGCGGCCCCGAACGTCAGCCCGCCGGCGTCGGCGCGCAGCCGCCCCAGCTCTGCGATCCCGTTGACGTCGAGCAGCCGGCGCGGGCGCTCCAGGCGCCGCACCAGCCGCGGCATCAGGCTCTGGCCGCCGGCCAGCACGCGCGTGCCGGCGGGGTCCTGCGCCAGCGCGGCGCACACCTCCTCGACGGAGGTCGCCGCCAGGTAGTCGAAGGAGGCGGGCCGCACCGGGGCTCCTCAGCGCACCGCTGCGCGCTCGGCGTCGCGCACGTGGCGCTCGATCAGCGCGGCGACGAGCAGCGGGTCCTCGACGTGGGCCATGTGGCCGCGGCCGGCCAGCTCGCAGTGCTCGGCGCCGAGCGCCCGCGCGAACTCCGCGCCGAGCGCGGGCGGGCAGGTCTGGTCGTGCTCGCCGGTCGCCACGAGCGCCGGCAGCCCGGTCTCGGCGACGACCGCGGCGGCGGCGGTGACGTCGTCGCC
>DATIOB010000142.1:0-7782 GCA_035473605.1 Conexibacter sp. | reverse complement strand
CGGGCAACGTCCCGCGCTCCACGACCGCCACGGGCTCCTCCGGCGACCGCCCGCACGCGACCAGCTGCGACGCGATCCGCGGCAGCGCCTTCACGCCCATGTAGAACACGAGCGTCCCGGGGAAGCGCGCGAGCGCCTCCCAGTCCAGGGAACCGTCCTCGTGGCCGGTGATCAGCGCGACGGCGCTGGCGCGGTCGCGGTGGGTGACGGGGATGCCGCCGTAGGCCGGCGCGGCGACGCCCGAGGTGACGCCGGGGACGACCTCGAACGGGATCCCGGCGGCGCGCAGCACGAGCGCCTCCTCGCCGCCGCGGCCGAAGACGAACGGGTCGCCGCCCTTCAGCCGCACGACAAGCCTGCCGGCGCCGCCGTGCTCGACCAGCAGCCGGTCGATCTCTTCCTGCGGCATCGACGGGCCGCGGCCCTCCTTGCCGACGTACACCAGCTCGGCGTCCGCGCGGGCGCCGTCGAGCGACGTGTCCGGGATCAGGCGGTCGTAGAGGATCGTGTCGGCGCGTGCGATCAGCTCCAGCGCCCGCGCCGTCAGCAGGCCGGGGTCGCCGGGACCGGCGCCGACGAGGTACACACGTCCGGGTGCGATCACAGTCTGACTCCCTCAGGGGTCGATGCAGGTGGCGGGGAGCCGGCTCCGAGCGCCTCGGCGGCGGCGAGCAGCTCGCGCGCTCCGGCCGCCTCCAGACGCGTGCCGGCGGCGGTGCCGAAGACCTCGGGATCGATCCCCGGCGCGACGCTCAGCTCGTCGCGCAGCCACTGCGAGCCGTCCGGCAGGCCGACGAACGAGCGCAGGGTCATGCCGCCGTCGGCGGCGCGTGTCGCATGCGCGCCGAGCGGCGTGTGGCAGGTCGCGCCGAGCTTGCGCACAAGCGCTCGCTCGGCCGCCAGGCAGGCGGTCGCGTCGCGGTCGCCGATCGCCGCCGCGGCCTCCCGCGCGCTCCCGTCGTCGGTGCGCGTCTCCAGCGCCAGCGCGCCCTGGCCGGGCGCCGGGATCAGCTCGTCGAGCAGCGCGTCGATCGCGTCGGCGCGGCCGAGCCGCTCCAGCCCCGCGACCGCCAGCACGATCGCGGCGGCGTCACCCTCCGCGAGCTTGCGCAGGCGCGTGTCGACGTTGCCGCGCAGCGCGACGACGTCGAGGTCGGGGCGCAGCGCGCGCAGCTCGGCGGCACGTCGCAGGCTGCTGGTGCCGACGACGGCGCCCGCCGCGAGCGCTGCCAGCGACGGCGCGCCGCAGAGCGCGTCGCGCGCGTCCTTGCGCGCCGGCACGCCGGCCAGCACCAGCCCGTCGGGCAGCTCGGACGGCACGTCCTTGGCGGAGTGGACGGCGACGTCGATCTCGCCGGCCAGCAGCGCCGCCTCCAGTTCCTTGACCCAGCGCGACTTGTCGCCCAGCAGCGCGCCCCGGTCGCCGCTGGTGGTGATCGGCACGACCTCGACGCCGGCGCGCTCGCCGCCCAGCAGCGTGGCGACGTGACGGGCCTGCACGAGCGCCAGCGCGCTGCCGCGCGTGCCGACGCGCATCAGCTCTGCGCGCGCCGCGCCGGGCGCAGCGGGCGCACCTCGGCGAGCGGCCGCGCGGCCGCCGGCTCGTCCTGCTCCTCCTCGAGCCCGAAGAGGTCGCGGATCACCTGCATGCGAAGGTGGATGCGGTCGTCGGCCATGCCCTTCATGCGCAGCGTCGGCTCGTGCAGGATGCGGTTGACGACCGCCTGCGCGAGCGCCTCGACGCGCTCCAGGTCCTTCTCCGACGCCGTCTCCCAGCGGCCGGCGTTCTCGCGCACGATCTGGCGCGCGATCTCCTGGCCGCGGGCGCGCAGCGCGCCGACCGTCGGCAGCACCTCGAGCTGGCCGAGCCACTCGGCGAAGCGCTGGATCTCCTCTTCGACGATTCCCTCGGCGTGCTGCGCCTCGACCTGGCGGACCGATCTGTTGCGCCGCACGACGGCGCTGAGGTCGTCGACGTTGTAGAGCGAGACGCCGGGCACGTCGCGGACGTCGGACTCGACGTCGCGCGGGACGGCGAGGTCGAGGATCAGCAGCGGACGGCCGCCGCGGCGCTCCATCACGGCCGAGATCTCCTCGGCGTCGAGGATCGCGTGCGGGGAGGAGGTCGTGCAGATGACGGCGTCGGCGCGCTCCAGCTCGGCCGGCAGCGCGTCGAAGCTGGTCGCCTGGCCGCCGAAGCGCTGCGCGAGGCTGATCGCACGGTCGCGGCCGCGGTTGGCGACGAAGATCGCCTCGACGCCGTGGGCGGCGAGCGCGCGCGCCGCCAGCTCGCTCGTCTCGCCGGCGCCGACGAGCAGCACCTGGCCGTGCTCGACCTGGTCGAGCTGCTCGCTCGCGAGCGCGGCGGCGACCGACGAGACCGACATCTGGCGCTCGCCGATCTTCGTCTCGCTGCGGACGCGCTTGCCGGTCGCCAGCGCGGAGCGGAAGAGGTGGTTGGTCAGCGGGCCGGTCGAGGCGGCGGTGAGCGCGTCGTCGTAGGAGCGCTTGACCTGGCCCTGGACCTCGGCCTCGCCGACGATCATCGAGTCGAGCCCGGCGGTGACGCGGTAGAGGTGGCGGGCGGCGTCGCAGTTGCGCAGCGCGTAGATCGAGCCGGCCAGCTCGGTCGGGCGGATGCCGGCCTTGCGCGCGAGCATGCTCAGGACGGCCGACTCGGCGTCGACCGGGTCGCCGGCGACGACGTAGACCTCGGTGCGGTTGCAGGTCGAGATCGCGACCGCCTCCTGCACTCCTCCGACGGCGCGCACGTCGCGCAGGAAGTCGCCGACCCTCCCGGGCGTCAGCGCGAGCCGCTCGCGGACCGCGACGGGCGCGGTCTTGTGCGAGACGCCGATCGCGAGCACTTCGCTCACGAGGCGGTCTCCTGCGTCGTCGCGGCTCCCACCGCCGGGCCGACCGGGTCGGGCGCCTCGACGCGGCTCGCCTCGCGACGGTCGAGCTCGGCGTTGAGGTCGGTCAGGTCGCGCTCGAGCCGCTGCAGCTTCGTCGCCATGATCGCGACGTAGATCAGCACGCAGGCGAACAGGACGATGAAGGCGGCCGCGACGTAGCGGCCGGCCTTGTCGTACGGCACCGCGGGGGCGGCGGCGAGCAGGGCGAGGGGGTTCATGGGGCTCTCTCCGGGGCGATCGTCGGCGCGGCGGAGCGGCCGATGGGTGCGACGGCGTCGTCGCCGAGCAGGCGGCGTCTGAGCGCGCGCAGCTGCCAGGTGACGTTCTTCTGGGTGATCTCGTACTTGACGATCAGCCAGAACAGCAGGGCGTTCGCGACGAGCGAGACGAGGAAGACGAACATCATCTCGCCCGGCAGGCCGCCCTCGGCGGTCGCGAAGGTGCGCGGGTGGACGAGGCTGGTCGCCATCCGCACCGCCATGAAGTTCAGCGGCACGAAGGCGCCGGCGATGATCGCGAAGACCGAGGCGTAGCGCGCCTGCTTCTCCGGGTCCTCGATCGAGAAGCGCAGCGGCTGGTAGGTCGCGTACAGCAGGAAGACGATCAGGAACGACACCAGCGTCGGCTCGTCCCAGACCCACCAGTGGCCCCACGAGGCCTTCGCCCAGATCGCGCCGGTCGCGAGTCCGACGACGTTGAAGATCAGCGCGATGTGGATCACCACGTACGAGCGGAGGTCCCATCTGCGGTCGTCGGAGCGCAGGTGCTTGATCGCGAAGACGCCGGCCACGACGTACGCCACGAGCGTGACGATGGCGACGGGGACGTGGACGTAGAAGATCTTCTGGATGAAGCCCTGATCCGCGTCGTTCGGCGCCCAGAAGACGACGAGGGCGAACGTTGCGGAGAGCGCGATGAGGGTCGCGAACGTGAGCGCTCGCAGCCCTTTCCCGTACATGCGGTCAGTCCTCCAGGAGGAAATCGAACACGGCGTAGGCGAGGAGCCCGAAGACGAGATCATAGAGCGCGAGCATCAACAGCCACTTCGCCGCCGGCCAGGAGGCGCCTCCGGCGGCCAGCAATGGCGCGCAGGCGCGCGCCGCGCCGATCAGCGCCGGGACCAGCAGCGGCAGGCCGATCATCGGCACGATCAGGTCGCGCGAGCGCGTCTGGATCGCGAGCGCCGAGACGAGCGCGCCGACCAGCGAGAGCGCCGCGTTGAGCAGCGCGAGCGTGACGATCAGGCCCGGCAGCGCGCCCCACGGCGACGGGCCCAGCAGCAGGATCGCGAAGGCCGGAACCGCCACCAGCTCGACGGCGGTGAGGAAGAGGAACAGCGCCGTCGCCTTCGCGAGGAAGAGCGCGGTACGGTCGATCGGCGCCATCAGCACCGCGTCGAAGCCGCCCTCGGCCTGTTCGGAGACGAACAGGCGGTTGATCCCGAGGATCGCGGCGAAGAGGATCGTCACGAGCAGCACGCCGGCCGCCAGCGAGCCGTCGACCTCGTCTCTGCCGAGGCCGAAGTGGAACAGCACGAAGGTGACGATCGAGAACAGCACCATCGCCGGGATCGACTCGGGCGCACGCCGTTCCAGCAGCAGGTCCTTGCGCAGCAGCACCATCGTGGGGCGCATCGGCTTCGTGCGGCGGCTCATCGGTACAGGGCCTCCACCGCGACGACGTCGACCTCGGCGGCCGGGGCCAGCAGGGCAGGTCTGCCGTTGCGCAGCCCGAGCGCGAGGTCGGCCTCGGCGAGGCCGCCGGCCGGGTCGTGGCTGGTGATCACGCGCGTGCGGCCGCTCTCGCGCCCGATCAGCGGCTCGATCAGCTCGGTCGCGGCCGGGTCGAGGTTGGCGCGCGGCTCGTCGAGCAGCAGCAGCGGCGGGTCGTGCAGGATCGCGCGGCAGACGGCGACCCGCTGCAGCAGCCCGCGCGAGAGCGTCCGCACCGGATCGTCGGCGCGAGCGGTCAGCCGCGTGCGCTCCAGCAGCTGCTCGACGCGCTCCTCGCCGAGGCGGTGCAGACGTGCGTGGAAGCGCAGGTTCTCTCGCGCGCTGAGGTCGCGGTAGAGCAGCGCGTCGTGCGCCAGCAGCCCGATTCTGCCGCGCACCGCCCAGTCTCTTCTCGGCAGCTGCTCGCCCAGCACCTCGACCTCGCCGGCGTGCGGGCGCAGCAGCGTCGCGAGCACCCGCAGCAGCGTCGACTTGCCGGCGCCGTTGGGGCCGAAGACGACGAGCGTCGCGCCCGCGGCGACCGTCACCGTCGTGTCGCGCAGCGCCCAGCGCTCGCCGTAGCGGCGGCCGACGCCGCGCAGCTCAATGGCCGGCGCCGCGTCCACCGCTGCGATCCAGCTGCGCGACGACGTGGGCCAGCGTCGGCGCGAGCACGGGGAAGAGCTGCGCGATCGCCTTCGGGCTGCCGGGCAGGTTGACGATCAGCGTGCGGCCGGCGATGCCGGAGACGCCGCGCGAGGCCATCGCGAAGGGGGTGTATCTGAGCGACGCGGCGCGCAGCGCCTCCGCGAAGCCGGGCGCCTCGCGCTCGATCACATCCAGCGTGGCCTCGGGCGTGTGGTCGTCGGGCGTCAGCCCGGTGCCGCCGGTCGTGAAGACGAGCGGCAGCCGCTCGCTGACGTAGCCGCCCAGCATCGAGGCGATCGCCGAGCGGTCGTCGGTGACGCGGTCGCGCGCCACCACCTCGCAGCCGGCCTCCCGCGCCAGCCGCTCCAGCTCCGCGCCGGAGAGGTCGTCGCCCTCGCCGCGCGCGAGCGTCGTCGAGATCGTCAGGATCGCCGTCTGCATCGTCGCGCAGCCTAGAGCGTCGCCGCCGGCCGCACCGTCGCGGTCAGCCGTCGCGCCGCCAGGTGCCGGAGCGCCCGCCGGACTTCTCCAGCAGCACGACCTCGGTGATCTCGACGCCCTTCTCGATCCCCTTGACCATGTCGTAGACGGTCAGCGCGGCGACCGAGGCGGCCGTCAGCGCCTCCATCTCGACGCCGGTCTGCGCGCTCGTGCGGGCGTCGGTCGTGAGCGTCACGACGCCCGCCTCGGCGTCGACCTCGGCCACCACGTCGACGAACGACAGCGGCAGCCCGTGGCAGAGCGGGATCAGCTCCGACGTGCGCTTGGCCGCCTGGATTCCGGCGATCCGCGCGACCGCGATCACGTCGCCCTTGGGCGCGTTGCCGTCGCGCACGGCCGCGGCGGTCGCGGGCGCCATCCGCACCGTCGCGCGGGCGACCGCGCGCCGGTCGGTGACGGCCTTGGCGCCGACGTCGACCATCCGCGCGCGGCCCTCGTCGTCGAGATGGGTCAGCTGCTCGCTCACGCGGCCAACGGTACCGCGCTATGCCGCGACGGCGACCGGCGCGGTGCCGGCGTGCTTGTGCGCGGCTTCCACCAAGCCGTCGCGCAGGAGCCGACCGGCCTCGCTCGCCTCCGGCAGCTCGGCATGCCACTGCACCCCGACGGCGAACGGCAGGCGCGGATCCTCGATCGCCTCGATCAGGCCGTCGCTGGAGGTCGAGGCGACCGTCAGGCCGCGGCCGAGGCGGTCGACCGCCTGGTGGTGGAGCGTGGGCACCGCGGTGCGCGCCCCGAGCATCCGCCGCGACAACGTCTCGCGGCGCGAGCCGATCGCGTGCGTGCCCTCTCTGTGCTCCTCGCCGCTGTGACCGATCTCGCTCAGGTCCTGGTGCAGGGAGCCGCCGCGGGCGATGTTGATCAGCTGGTGGCCGCGGCAGATGCCGAGCACGGGCATCCGCGTCGCGAGCGCCTCGCGCACGATCGCGACGTCGGTGCGGTCGGCCTCCAGGCGCGGGTTGCGCGAGGCGCGGATCGCCTGTCCGTACATCGCCGGATGGACGTCGTGGGTGTCGCCGGACAGCACGAGCGCGTGGGCGGTCGCGAGCTGGCGCGAGGCGTCCTCGGGCGCGACGCGGCGCACGCGCACGTCGCCGGCGGCGAGCCAGCCCTCGTAGATCTGCGGGTGGTCGTCGCGCGCGACCAGCAGGATCAGCGGCGGCTCGCCGGCCGGCCGCAGCCCGGCGTAAGCGATCCGGAACCGCTCGCGCGCCCGCGTCAGCCGCTTGCGCGCCGCCTCCGGCGTCGTCTGCAGCAGCCGCGCGGCGTCGGTCGGGCCGAAGCCGGCGAACTGGAGCGTCACGAGCGCCCGCTCGCGTGCCGGCAGCTGCGCCAGCGCGGCCTCGATCGCGAGCCGCTCGTCGTGGTCGTCGGCCGGCGCCGCGGCGGCGGCGCCGAGGTCGTCGAGCAGCTTGGCGTCGTCGTGCGGACGGCGGGCGCGCAGCGCGTCGATCGCGGCGTTGCGCGCGACGCGGAAGAGCCAGGCGCGCTGGCGCTCCTCCGAGAGGCCGCGGGGCGCGTGCAGCCAGGCCCGCAGGAAGACCTCCTGGGCGAGATCCTCGGCGAGGCCCGCGTCGCCGACGTAGCGGCGCAGGTGACGCTCGATCGGGCGGCGGTGGGTGGCGATGAGGAGGTCGAGATCCATGTCAGCGGTAGAGACGGAGTCCGCGCGCGAAAGCGGACACCGCCCCGCCTACGCCGGTGTGTGGGTCCGTTGCGCCGCGGCGATGATGTCGAGCACGGCCTGCTCGTCGCCGGCGCGGATCAGCTCGATCGGGTCGGGCGCGCCGTTGACGATCGACTCGAAGAAGTCCTTGCGCTCCTGATACGTCGGCAGCGTCGACTTCGCCCAGCCGCGGGCGTCGTTGAGCAGCACCGCCAGGCGCGCGTAGTCCTCGCCGAACAGCTGCGAGATCTCCCGCTTCATCCGCTTCGCCAGCGCCGGCGAGGCGCCCGCGGTGGAGATCGCGATCGCCAGCGGCCCGGTGCGGACGATCGCCGGCAGG
>DATIOB010000141.1:0-10713 GCA_035473605.1 Conexibacter sp. | reverse complement strand
TCGCGCGCTCGCCGTCCCACGCGACGACGGTCAGGACCGTCGAGGCCGAGACGCGCGCCGAGCGGGCGATCGCCGTCGCCTCCTGAACCGTCGTCGCGAGGTCGAGGATCCGCCGCGCGACGACGTGGACCGGCACGCCCGTCGCGCCGCCGTCGAGGTCGTGGCCGAGGATGTTGAAGTGCAGCCCCAGCCCGGCGCTGTTGATGCCTATCTTGCCGACGACGCCGAACTCGCTGAACAGCTCGACGACGTGACCGGGGCGCGGCTCCACCCGCAGCGCGACGATGCCGTGGCGCAGGTGGTCGTACCAGTCCCACGTCTGGATCGTGCGCGGCGGGCCGCCGTCGGGCGGGACGACGACGAAGGTCGAGCACTCGCCCGCGGTGCGCGCGCGGGCCGCCGCCAGCAGCTCGGTGCGTCCGTTGAGCGCCGCGACCTGCCACGTCTCGAGCCCCGCGCCGAGCGCGATCCCGGCGATCTCGCCGGCCAGCTCCGGTGCCCAGGCGTGCGTCTGCTCCAGCCCGCGCTCGGCGACTGAGCGCTGCAGCGCGACGTCGGCGCCGGCGGCGGCGAAGAGCCGTTCGTAGCCCTCCCACGTCGCCGCGACCTGGGAGCGCGCGGCGGAGCCCAGCGCGCGACCGCGCGCCAGCGGATCGGGCTCGGTCAGCTCGAAGCGGGGGATCGTCATCAGGGCACCTCAGGGCGCCGCCGGCACCGCGCCGGCAGCGGTCGAACGTCTCAGCTCGCAGCCGGTCGCGACGTTGGCGTACGAGAGCATCATCGCGATCGCGGCGTCACGGTCGAAGCTGACGCCGGTCAGCACGTGGAAGGCGAGCGAGTCCTCCAGCGCGACCAGATGGTGGGCGATCGTCGCGGCCGGCGCGACCAGCCTGAAGAGGCCGACGCCGGCGCCGGTCGCCAGCACCGACTGGTAGAGCGGGACCTGGCGGTCGTACTGCGTCTTCCACAGCATCCTGTACGTCGGCTCGCGGCGCGCGAGGCCGGTGAACTCGTACAGCAGCGCGTACAGCTCGTCGTCGGGACCGGTCGCGATCCCGCCCTCGCACAGCGCGACCAGCTGCGCGCGCGGATCGTCGAGCGCCTCGATCGTTCTCCAGCGCACGGTCGAGAAGCGCGAGGTCGCCTCGTCCTGCACCTGCTGCAGCAGGTCGTCGAGCGCCGGGTAGTAGTAGGTGATCGAGCCGGGCGACATGCCGGCCGCCTCCGCTATGTCGCGCACGCCGACCTCCTCGAGACCGTGCTCGACGATCGACCTGCGCGCGGCCTCGATGATCTGCTGCCGCCGAAGCGTCTGAATTCGTGAGCGCGCCATGGACTGCGAATCTTAGACAGCCGTACGAAAATCGCAAGCCCGAGTCGGCCATTTCCAACAAGATCCCTGTTGTGGCGCCGATTTTCACGATTGCCTTGACATCTCCGAGGGCAACTGTTTTGCTGATTCGTACGAAAAACGCGGTGTCGGGAGGGTCGCTCCCGCACCGCGGGCTCTGTCGAGGGCAACCGCATGAGAGTGACTGTCAATTGAGCGACTTCGAAGTCGTCACCACCCAACTCACCTATGAGGCCGACGGCGTCGTGTCGGTGCGCCTGGAGCGCCCGGACGGCGCACCGCTGCCGGCGTGGGAGCCCGGCGCGCACGTCGACCTCGTGCTGCCGGTGGGGATCACGCGGCAGTACTCGCTGATCGAGTCGCCGCCCGACTTCTCCTCCTACAAGGTCGCCGTGCTGCAGCAGCGCAACAGCCGCGGCGGCTCGGAGTACGTGCACGTCTTCCTGCGGCCGGGCCAGCGCGTCGCCGTCGGCGCGCCGCGCAACCACTTCACGCTCGACGACGCTCCGCGCTATCTCTTCCTCGGCGGCGGGATCGGGATCACCCCGCTGCTGTCGATGGCACGCGCCGCCCAGCAGAGCGGTCGCGACTACGCGCTCCACTACGGCGGCCGCAGCCTGCGCTCGATGGCCTATCGAGAGCAGCTGCGCGCCGCCCACGGCGACGCGCTCACGCTGTGGCCCGGCGATGCGACCGGCCCGCTGCCGCTCGACGAGCTGCTGCGCGAGCGCGGCGGCGCCGACGGCACGCTGCTGTACTGCTGCGGCCCGGAGCCGATGCTCGCCGCCGTCGCCGCGGCGGCCGACCGCCACGGCTGGCCGGAGCAGGCCGTCCGCTTCGAGCGCTTCGCGCCGACCGTCCACGAGCACGGCCCCGACCTGCCGGTCACGGTCGTCGCGCAGCGCAGCGGCGTCGAGGTGCTGGTGGAGGAGGACGAGAGCGTCCTCGACGGCCTGCTGCGGGCCGGCGTCGGGATCGGCTCCAGCTGCCGCTCGGGCATCTGCGGCGCCTGCCAGACGACGGTGCTCGCGGGCCAGCCCGACCACCGCGACGACATCCTCTCGACCGCGCAGCGCGACGCCGGCGACACGATGATGCCGTGCGTCTCGCGCGCCCGCGGCGACCGGCTGGTGCTCGATGTCTGAGCGACTCTCCACACCGCCGGTCGTCCACGTCGCGCCGGCCGCCCGTCCCCAGCGGCCGGCGCGACCCTCCTTCCGCAGACTCGACCTCGGCGGCATCCGCGACGTGCTCGGCTTCCCGCACGAGAGCACCGAGGCGAAGGTCGTGCCGACGATCAACGAGACGGCGCGCCGCTTTGTCGCCCACGCTCCCTTCATGACGCTCGCCACCTGCGACGCGCACGGCCGCGCCGACTGCAGCCCGCGCGGCGACGGCCCCGGCTTCGTGAAGGTGCTCGACGAGCGCACGCTCGCGCTGCCCGACCGCACCGGCAACAACCTCGTGCAGTCGTTCCAGAACATCCTCCAGAACCCGGCCGTCGGCACGCTCTTCTTCGTGCCGGGGCTGCGCGAGACGCTGCGCATCAACGGCACCGGCTACGTCACCGACGACGCGCAGCTGCTGGAGCGCTTCACCGCCGATGGGCGCCGCGCCAAGCTCGCGCTCGTGATCGACGTGACCGAGGTCTACCTGCACTGCGGCAAGGCGCTGATCCGCTCCGGCCTGTGGGACCCGAGCTGGCAGACGCTGGCGCAGGACATGTCGCGCGGCATCAGCGTCTTCTCGCTCAACGAGATCGAGAAGGGCGCGCCGCACGGCACCTCGACCGAGATCGAGGAGTGGATCGAAGAGGCGTACGTCAAGGAGCTGTAGCCCGCCGCACCCGGCTCGACCGTCACGAGCGCCACGCGCACCGGCCCGGTGCGCGACCGACAGCAGTCCCCGTCCCCATCGCAAGAGAGAGAGTCACCGTGTTGCAGGATCTGTTCGATACGCCCGCTCGGGTGTCGCGCCGCAGCGTGCTGCGGGGCATGCTGGTCGGCAGCGCCGCCATCAGCGGTTCCGGCGTGCTCGCCGCCTGCGGCAAGCGCGAGGAGTCGGGCACGACCGCCTCGACCGTCGCGGACGCCGCGATCCAGAGAGGCGGCACCATCACGTGGGGCAAGCAGGCGGAGGCGACGCTGCTCGATCCGACGACCGGCGGCGTCGGCAGCTCGATGGAGCTGTTCCAGATCGTCTACGACCCGCTGATCGCGGTCGACGGCGAGCTGGAGCTGATCCCGGGGCTGGCGCAGAGATGGGAGAGCACGAGCGAGACGGAGTACCTCTTCACGCTGCGCGACGGCGTCAGATTCTCCAACGGCCGCCCGCTCACCGCCGACGACGTCGTCGGCACCTTCGAGCGCTACCTCGACCCGAGAATGGCCTCGTCGCTGGCGAGCTTCATCAGCACCGAGACGAGAGTCGCCAAGGTCGACGCGAGAACGGTCAGATTCACGCTGCCGGCGCCCAGCTCGACCTTCCTCTCCGCCGTCGCGTCGGCGTTCGCCGTGATCCTGCCGATGAGAGAGGTCGCCGCCGGGAGCATCGACCTCTCCAAGCAGCTGCTCGGCACCGGCCCGTTCATGGTCAAGAGCCACAAGGCCGGCAGCGGCTGGGTGCTCGTGCGCAACCCGCACGCCTGGCAGGAGCCGATCGCCGACGAGCTGGCGATCAGGATCATGCCCGACGACAACGCCCGCATCGCCGCGCTGCGCGACGGCTCGATCGACCTCACCTACTTCGACGTGCCGGACGCCGAGCGGCTGCTCGCCGACGTGCCCGACACCGAGGTCAAGGTGCAGGACCGCACCGACTTCTACGCGCTCGTGCTGAACGCGACCGGCAGAAGCTCGCCGTTCACCGACCAGCGCGTGCGGCAGGCGATCTCCTACGCGATCGACCGCGAGCAGATCCGCGAGATCGCGCTCGCCGGCACCGGCCTGCCGACCGGCGCCGTCTCGGCCGCCTTCGGCGACGTCGCGCCGGCGCCGACGCTCGCGCACGATCCCGAGAAGGCGAGAGCGCTGCTGGCCGAGGCCGGCGAGAGCGACCTCAGCTTCGAGATCGTCTACCCCGGCGAGGCGTTCGGGCGGATCGCGCAGGTGCTGCAGCAGAACCTCTCCGCGATCGGCGTCACGGTCGAGCTGGGCTCGCTCGAAGAGGGCGTCTGGGTCGACCGCGTCTACACGCAGAGACCGCCGAAGTTCGACGCGACCGTCAGCTGGTACGCCGCCTACGTCGGCCCGGCGCAGGCGCTCAACCTCTGGAACGTCGACATCAGCCCGTTCGCCTTCCAGGTCAGAGACGCGAGAACGCAGTCGCTGATCGAGCGGGCGCAGCAGGCGCCCGAGAGCGAGGCCGAGGAGGCGCTGCGCGCCGCCTCGGAGGCGATCGACGTGCAGGCCTCGACGATCCCGCTCGTGACCAAGAACGCGACGATCGCGTGGCGCACCGACCTGATCAAGGTCGAGGTCGACGACAAGGACGGCAACATCCACCCGCTGCGCCACTCGCCCGAGTACGCGCTGCTGAAGGCGGCCTGACCGATGGGGCAGTTCGCACGCTTCGGACTGGGCCGCCTGACGGTCGCGCTCGTCACGCTGGCGGTCATCGCCGTCGCCGTCTTCTGGGCGATGCGGATGGTGCCCGGCAGCTACGCCGACGTGATGCTGCCGGCCAACGCCAGAGCCGAGGCGCGCGCTGCCCTGATCGACCAGTACGGCCTCGACGACCCGCTGCCAGGCCAGTTCCTGTCGTGGGCCGGCAATGCCGTCACCGGCGACCTCGGCACGTCGCTGACAAGCGGCGAGCCGGTCCTCTCCGAGCTCGGCTCGCGCGCGCTGGTGACGGTCGAGCTGGCCTTCCTCGGCGGTCTGCTGGCGCTGCTGGTCGGCGTCCCGCTCGGTCTGATCGGCGGGATCTCCAGAAGCCGCCGCACGACGGGGCTGATCCGCGTCGGCAACTCGGTCCTGCTGAGCCTCCCCGACATCCTCGTCGGCGCGCTGCTGGTGTGGGTGATCTCGACCTACGAGGTGCCGTTCACCGTCGGCGGCTGGGAGCCGCTGTTCGACGACCCCGTCGCCAACCTGCAGGCGGCGCTGCCGGCCGCGCTGACGATCGCCGTGCTGGGGATGGGCTTCGTGATGACGACGACGCGCGGCGCCGTCGCGCAGATCGCGGCGGAGCCGTACGTGCAGGCGGCGCGGGCGCGCGGCGCCACGCGCGGGGAGATCGTGCGCCGCCACGTGCTGCGCAACTCGTCGGTGCCGGTCCTGACCGTCTTCGCCGTCTACCTCGCCTACCTGCTCGGCGGCACCGTGATCGCCGAGGTGCTGTTCTCGCTCGACGGGATCGGCCGCTACGTGATCGACGCGACCGGCCACCGCGACTACCCGGTCGTGCAGGGCGCGGTGCTGGTGGCGGCGGCCGCGTTCGTGCTGATCTCGATGGTCGTCGACCTGCTGTACGGCGTGCTCGACCCGCGCATCGGCGCGCGGAGCGCGTCATGAGCGCGATGGTCCCGACGACCTCCGCGCCGGCGCCCGGCGGTCCCGGCCCCGCCACGCCGTCGGCCGCGGCCGCGGCGCGTCGGGGCCGCGTCCGCCTCCCCTTCGCCGGCGACCCGCTCGGCCGCTTCGGCCTGCTGCTGCTGATCGCGCTGCTGACGATCGGGCTGCTCGGGCCGGCGCTCCCGATCGGCAGCCCGACCGAGTCGGCCGGCCCGCGCCTGGCCGGCCCCTCCGGCGAGTTCCCGCTCGGCACCGACGAGCTCGGCCGCTCGCTGCTGCCGCGCGTCGTCGAGGGGGATCCGCGAGACGATCCTGATCGCGACCGTCGTCGTGCTGGTCGCGACGGTGATCGGCGTGATCGCCGGCTGCTTCGCCGCGCTCGCCGGGCGCCGCATGGACGAGCTGATCGTGCGTGTCACCGACGTCGTCTTCAGCTTCCCCGTCTTCCTGATCGCGATCCTCGTCAGCGTCGTCGCCGGCCCCGGCCGCGGGGCGGCGATGGCCGCCGTCTTCGCCGTCACGCTGCCGACGATGGTGCGCGTCGTGCGCGCCGCCGCGCTGCCGGTCGTCGAGCGCGACTTCGTCGTCGCGGCCGAGGTCGCCGGCGCCGGCCGCTGGCGGATCATGCGCGTCCACCTCTTCCGCAACGTGCGCGGCGTCGTGATCGGCCAGGTCGCCTACGCGATCTCGCTCGGCATGCTGATCGAGGGCGGGATGAGCTTCCTCGGCCTCGGCGTGCAGGCGCCGGCGGCGTCGCTCGGCTCGCTCGTCGGCTCCGGCCGCCTCTACCTCACGATCGAGCCGACGTACGCGCTGCTGCCCGGCGTCGTGCTCGGCCTCGCCGTGCTGGCCTTCAACCTCGTCGGCGACGCGCTGCGCCGCGAGACCGATCCGACCTTCGACCGGGAGCAGGCGTGATGCCCTACCTGGAGGCCCAGGACCTCGTCGTCGAGTACGCGACCCGTCACGGCGCCGTGCGCGCCCTCGACGAGGCGTCGCTGACCGTCGACGCCGGCGAGGTCGTCGGCGTCGTCGGCGAGTCCGGCTCGGGCAAGAGCACGATCGGCACCGCCCTCGCGCGGCTGCTGCCGGGCAACGCGCGGATCGCCGGCGGCGACGTGCGCGTCGACGGCGTCTCGCTGCTGGGGATGGGCGACGACGAGCTGCGCACGCTGCGGCGCGACCGGCTCGGCTTCGTCTTCCAGGACCCGATCGGCACGCTCGACCCGACCGCGCGGATCGGCCGTCAGCTGCGCTGGGTGCTCGGCAAGGGCACGAGCGACGCGACGCTCGCGGCGCAGCTGGAGCGGGTGCGGCTGAGCGATCCCGAGCGCGTCCTGCGCGCCTTCCCCCACCAGCTGTCGGGCGGGATGGCGCAGCGCGTCTCGATCGCGCTGGCGTTGGCGCGCGAGCCGCGTGCGGTGATCGCCGACGAGCCGACCGCCTCGCTCGACGCCTCCGTCCGCAGCGAGATCCTCGAGCTGCTGGTCGGGCGCACGCGCGAGGCCGGCGCCGCGCTGATGCTGATGAGCCACGACCTGCGCGCGGTGCGTCGCTGGTGCACGCGCGTGGCGGTCGTCTACGGCGGCCGCGTGGTCGAGACGGCGCCGGCCGAGCGGCTGTTCGCGGCGCCGCGTCACCCGTACACGCGCGCGCTGCTGGAGGCGGCGCCGGGCGCCGAGCGGCCGGGCGAGCGGCTGAGACCGATCGCCGGCATCCCGCCGGTGCTGCACGGGGCCTTCGGCGGCTGCGCCTTCGCCGCCCGCTGCGCCTGCGCCGTCGAGGCGTGCACGGCGCAGCGGCCGCCGCTGGCGCACGTCGCCGACGAGGGCGCCGACCACGAGGTGCTGTGTCACCTGGCAACCGCACCGTTGAAGGAGCGCGTCGCATGACCCCCGTGCTGGAACTGAGCGACGTCCGCTTCGACTACGTGGCCGGACCGGCGTGGGCGCGCAGACGCGTGCCGGCGCTGCACGGCGTCTCGCTCGTCGCCGGGCGCGGCGAGACGGTCGGGCTCGTCGGCGAGTCGGGCTCGGGCAAGTCGACGATCGGCAAGCTCTGCCTCGGCCTCCTGAGACCGCAGCAGGGCGCCGTCATGTTCGACGGCAGACCGCTCGACCGCCGCGTGCTGCGCGGCCGTTTCTCGGTCGTGCTGCAGCATCCGCAATGGTCGCTGGATCCGCGGCTGACGGTCGGCGCCTCGGTCGAGGAGCCGCTCGCGATCGTCGGCGACGGCAGCCGCGCGAAGCGGCGCGAGCGCGTCGCGGCGATGCTCGCGGAGGTCGGCCTCGACCCGAGCTTCGCCGACCGCTACCCGGCGGAGCTCTCAGGCGGCCAGCGCCAGCGCGCGTCGGTCGCGCGGGCGCTCGTGACCGAGCCACGCTTCGTCCTGTTCGACGAGGCCGTCAGCGCGCTCGACGTCTCGATCCAGGCGCAGATCCTCAACCTCATCCGGCGGCTGCAGGAGCAGCACGGCTTCGCCGCGCTGTTCATCTCCCACGACCTCGCCGCGACCCGCTACGCGGCCGACCGCATCGTCGTGATGCGCGGCGGCGAGATCGTCGACGAGGGCACCGCCGCCAGCTTCTACGCACCATCGACGCACCCCTACACGCGCGCGCTCCAGCGCGCGAGCGAGATCTAAGGACCCCCCACATGACCCCACTGATCGACGGCATCCGGATCGGCCATTGGACCGACCTCGACGCCGCCACCGGCATGACCGTCTTCCTGCTGCCGGAGGGCAACGTGACCGCCGCCGAGGCGCGCGGCCAGAGCACGGGGACGCTCAACATCCCCGTCTTCGAGCCGCAGGGCGCCGCCGACCAGGCGCACGCGATCGTCCTGACCGGCGGGACGGTCTTCGGTCTCGAGGCCGCGGCGCACGTGCCGATCGCGCTCGCCGGCGAGGGGATCGGCACGAGAACGGTCGACGGGCCGGTGCCGATGGTGCCGGCGGCGGTCGTCTACGACATCCACATCGGCGACTACGCCTGGCCGACGGCGGAGTCGGCGCGCGCGGCGATCGCCGCGGCGGTGCCGGCCGGCGAGGAGGAGAGAGGCACGGTCGGCGTCGGCACCGGCGTGCTGACGGGGTCGGCGCTCGACGCGCGCAGCTCGACGAAGGGCGGCTTCGGCCGCGCCCACAAGCTGACGGCGCAGGGCGCGACGATCGCCGCGTGGGCGGCCGTCAACCCGGTCGGCGACGTGATCGGCGAGGACGGCCAGGTGCTCGCCGGGCTGCGCCGCGGCGGCAGGTTCGCCGGCGTCGCCGACTTCCTCTGCAACGACCCCGATCCGGAGCTGGACTGGGGCCACGCGACGACGCTGGTGGTCGTGGCGACTGACGCGAAGCTGCCCAAGCGCGAGACGTGGCGGCTGGCGCAGGCCGGCCACAACGGGATCGCGCACGCGATCTCGCCGTGCGCGACGGGGCTCGACGGCGACACGGCGTTCGCGGTCGCGACCGGCAGGGTCGAGGTCAGATCGGCGCTCGCGCTGGAGGCCGTCGCGGCCGAGGTCGTGACGGCCGCGATCCGCGACGCGGTGCGTTCGGCGAGCGGCCTCCACGGGATACCGTCGGCGAGCGAGCTGGCGCGAGTCGTCGCCTAGGGCACGTCCCAGTCGAAGCGGTGCGTGTGGATGTCGAGATAGACGAGCGACTCGACCCCGCGCACCCCTTCGATCGGCTTGATCGCGTCCTCGACGAGGTCGAGCAGCTCGTGCGGCTCGCGGCAGACGACCTCGACGAGCAGGTCGTAGACGCCGCTGGTGAGCACGACGTAGATCACCTCGTTCAGCTCCGCGACGCGATCGGCGACGGCGCGCAGGTCGCCCGCGGCTCTGATCCCGAGCATCGCCATCAGCGGCAGCCCGAGCGCGAGCGGATCGGTCACGCCGACGACTCTGAGCACCTCGAGGTCGATCAGCCGCTGCACGCGCTGGCGCGCGGCGGGCGCTGAGAGCCCGACCTGCGGGCCGAGCTGGGCGTACGACATCCGCCCGTCCTTCTGAAGCGCGCGGAGGATCGTCTTGTCGGTCGCGTCGAGCGTGACCTGGGCACGCGGTCTGCGCGTTGTGCGGCCCTCGCTCGCCCCACGGCCCGCTTCTCTCGCGGCCATCCTCACACCCCCGCCGAGAGACCGAAGTCGATCGACATGTTGGCGCCCGTGATCGGCGCCGCCGCCGGCTGCGCGAGGTACCAGATCAGCTCCGCGACCTCCTCGGGCCGGGTGAAGCGCGCGGCGCCCCTCTGCGGATAGGCGTCGAGCAGCGCGCGCCGGTAGCCGTCGGGATCGCCGCCGCCGTACGTCTCGGCCTGGTGGGCGAGCATCGGCGTCTCGACGTCGCCGGGGCAGACGGCGTTGACGCGGATCCCGCGCGGCGCCAGCTCGAGCGCGAGCGCCCGCGTGAGATTGGAGACGCCGCCCTTGGAGGCGCAGTAGACGGCCGCGCCGTCGTTGCCCTGGATGCCGGCGTCGGAGGAGAGGTTGACGATCGAGCCGCCGCCTCCCCGCGCGAGGTGCGGGATCGCGGCGGCGGCGAGGAAGAAGAGGCCCTTGAGGTTGACGTCGAGCACGCGCTCCCACTCCTCCTCGCGCGTCTCCTCGGCAGGGCCCTCGGTCCAGACGCCGGCGGCGCTGACGAGGCAGTCGAGCCGGCCGGTCGCCGCGAGCGCGGTCGCGACGATCTCGTCGCAGGCCGCCTTCGTCCGCAGATCGCCCGCGGCGACGACGACGCGGCTCCCGCCCCCCTCGCGCACGCCGTCGGCCGCGACCGAATCGACGCCGCCCAGCTCCGCCGCGACGGCGTCGAGCCGCTCGCCCGGCAGGTCGCTGAGCACGACGC
>DATIOB010000140.1:0-11100 GCA_035473605.1 Conexibacter sp. | reverse complement strand
CCCCGGTCGTCAGCCAGCGCGCGCGGCGGCCGATCGTCGCGCCGGGCAGGTCGGGATCGCCGAGCAGCCAGGGATGCGCGACGAGCCGCTCGGAGATCGCGCGCACGCGCTGGGCCACCACGGCGTTGATCCTGACGCGCGCGTCGGTCGTCCGCGCCGGGTCGGCTGCGAGGAGCGTCATCTGGGCCACATCAGGTGTGGGCCAGATGACGCTCCTCGGCTAGAGCAGCCCCTCGACGCGCAGGGCCAGCTCGATCTCGAAGCGGGCGGCCGGCTCCTCCAGCGCGCTGCCGAACAGCTCTCTCAGCTGGCCGAGGCGGTAGCGGGCGGTCTGCGGATGGACGTGCAGCCGCTCGGCGACGACCTGCAGCCGCCCCTGCGCCTCCAGCCAGGCGCCGAGCGTCTCCGTCAGCCGCTCGCGCGTGCTGCCGGGCAGCGTCGCCAGCGGCGCCAGCCGCGCCGCCACCAGCTCCTGCGCCAGCCGCCGGTCGCTGCGCAGCAGCAGCGCGGCGGCGTGGTCTGCGGCGCGGATCACGCCGCTCGGCTCGAGCGCGCTCTCGGCGACGAGCGCCAGCACCGCGCGCGCACGGGCGAGGCTGAGCGCCGCGTCGCGCCACGAGACGGCCGGGCCGAGCGCAGCGTGGCGGCGCACGCCGACGGCGCGGTCGAGCTGCTGGCGGCGGTCGCTGCGCAGCGGGTCGGGCACGACCACGACGACGACGTCGCCGAGCTGCTCGACGATCGCGTCGGCCGGCAGGCGCGGCACGACGCGCGCCCGCTCCTCCTCCGGCAGCGCCAGCACCGCGAGCGTCTCCGGCAGCCGCCACTCGGCCTCGCGCGCGACGTCCTCGACGTCGAGCGGGTCGGCCGGCGGGTCGCGCACCAGCAGGCGCACGAGCCGCTGGCGGCGGGCGCTGCGCTCGCCGGCCGCCGCCGACTGCTCGAGCGCGTAGCCCTCGGCCGACTTCGCCGACAGCTCGTCGATGTAGACGAAGATCGACTCGGCCAGCTCGAACAGCGTCGCCGGCGGCAGGCCGGCGTCGGCGCCGAGCGCGGCGAAGCGCCGCCAGGCGACGCGGGCGCCGACGCGGTAGGCGCTCAGCAGCGTGTCGAGCGAGCGGCCGGCGCGCATCTCGCCGCGGCCGAGGTCGACGTAGATGCGGGCGCGCGGCATCCGCCCGCCGGCCTCGATCCCGCCGACGAACTGGCGCAGCGCCTGCTCGACGCCCGCGACGAGGCCGCGCCCGAACGGCCCTTCGAGCCCGCGCGCGTAGGACGGCACCTCGACGCGCACCGCGTCGATGATCTCGCGCGCGACGCCGGGCAGCTCGGGGCGCAGGACGGCGACGACCCCGGGCGGCAGCTCGTACCAGGGGCGGAGGATCTCGGACGCAGCCATCTTGTAAGGATCGTACAAAAACGGGCGGTGAGGATCTTGCAGACAGACGAGGACAGCGGCCTCTCTTCGTCATAGGGTGCAAAGCCATGACCCGCCCCGCTCGCATCTACAACCTTCTCGCGGTCTTCCTCCCGGTCCTCGGCATCCTCGCGGCGATCGTGCTGCTGTGGAACAAGGCCGTCGGCTGGACGGACATCGCGATCATGGTCGGCTTCTACCTCTTCACCGGCTTCGGCGTGACGATCGGCTACCACCGCCTCTTCACGCACCGCGCCTTCGAGACCTCCGAGCCGATCCGCGTGCTGTTCGCGATCGCCGGCTCGATGGCGATCGAGGGCAGCGTCATCACCTGGGTCTCCGACCACCGCAAGCACCACGCCTTCGCCGACGAGGACGGCGATCCGCACAGCCCCCACCTCGGCCACGACGGCGGCCTCAAGGGCGCGGTCCACGGCCTCTGGCACGCGCAGGTCGGCTGGCTGCTCGACGGCGACCACCACGGCCGCGCCTCCGCGCACCGCTACGCGCCGGACCTGATCAGAGACAAGCCGATCCGCTGGGTCAACAAGACCTTCCCGCTGTGGGTCCTGCTGTCGCTGCTGCTGCCGGCGCTGTTCGGCTTCGTGCTGACCGGCTTCGACCCGATGGGCGCGCTGACCGGCTTCGTCTGGGGCGGCCTCGTGCGGATCTTCCTGATCCACCACGTCACCTGGTCGGTCAACTCGGTCTGCCACTACTTCGGCACGCGCCGCTTCGACACGACCGACAAGTCGACGAACGTGATCTGGCTCGCGATCCCGTCGCTCGGCGAGGCGTGGCACCACAACCACCACGCCTTCCCGACCTCCGCCTCCCACGGCCTCAAGCGCTGGGAGAGACTGGCCGATCCGTCGGCGCTCGTGATCGCCGGGATGGAGAAGCTGCACCTCGTCTGGAACGTCAGAACGGTCAGCGAGGAGAAGCAGAAGAGCAAGGAGCAGGGGCGCCCGCTGGCCGCGGCCGGCTGAGCCGGCAGGGGGTCGCCGGCGCCGCCGCCGGCCCTCCGCGTCGCAGGCGCGCCGCAACTCCCGCGCGCCTCGCCGGTTCCACATCCGTACGATGTCGATTCGTCGCGATCGGGTACTCCGGTCGCGACGTCGTCTTTCTCCCCCCCTTCATGCGCTTGAACCGTCTCCCCCTCATCGCCCCGCTCGCGCTCGCCGCGACGCTGGCGGCCTCCGCCCCGGCGCTCGCCGGCGGCGTCGTCACCCTCGACGCGGAGACGCAGACGCTGCTCTACAGCGGCGACGACGTCGAGCCGAACAACGTCACGATCTCGCTCAGCCGCCAGGTGCTGCACGTCGTCGAGAACGGCAGCCGGATCACCGGCCTGCCGGCGACCTGCACGCTCAGCAGAGACGGCTACAGAGCCGACTGCCCGCTGCAGCAGACGACGGTCGTGGAGCCCAGAGACGACAGGGACGCGAGAACGACCGACCCGACCAGACCGGTCGACCCGACGAGAACCGTCGCGGAGCCGAGAACGGTCGTCTGGGAGATCAGAAGGCTGAGAGTCGTCACCGGCAACGCCGGCAGCGACGTGCGCATCACCGTCGACCTGCCGGCGACGATCATCGGCGGCGACGGCGACGACCTGCTGATCGGCGGCCCCGGCGACGACCACATCGAGGGCGGCAGAGGCAAGGACGTGATCGGCGGCGGCGACGGCGACGACGTGCTCGACGGCGGCTCCGACGCCGACCTCCTCACCTACGTCGACCGGATCGGCCGCGGCGGCGCGCTCTCCCCTCGCACGACCGGCGTGAAGGTGCGACCGAACGTGCGCGGCGGCAGCGGCGGCAGCGGCGAGCGCGACACGCTGATCGGCTTCGAGCAGTTCGAGGGCGGCAACGGCAACGACCGCTTCGAGCTGCGTGACGGCCGCGCCCAGTCGATCGCATGCAACGCCGGCCGCGACGTCGTCCTGCTCGACCCGCGCGACGACGCCGCGATCGACTGCGAGACGAGCGAGGTCGGCCCGGCCGGCGGCGTCCGCATGACCGTGCCGACGCTCGTCTTCCCCTTCCCCGCGCGCGAGGACTCCGCCCGCAGCACGGTCCGCGTCAAGCCGACGCTGTCGCTCCAGGGCGGCGCGATCGTCGTCAAGATCCGCTGCCAGATCGCGATCGGCCTGCTCGCCGCCGACGGCCCCGGCTGCGCCGGCAGCGTGCGGATGACGCGTGCCGGCAACTACGCGATGGGCGCTCGCAGAATCGCGCTGGCGCGCGGCCGCGAGCTGACGTGGCGGGTCCCGCTGACCGCCTCGCGCTCGCTCGCCCGCCGCGCCGGCGGCCTCGACGTGACGGTCACCGCGATCCCCACGCGCGGTCAGGGCGTGCGCCGGGATCTGCGCTTCAACGTCAAGGGCTGAGCGCCGCCCGAGCAGCCCTTTCGGCTGCTCGCGGCAAGACCTTCGGGACTCGCGAATCAGCAGATGACCCGGTAGCATGGCCGCGTGCCACACGGCTGACGCAGGCCCCGTCTTCCTCCGGCACGAACGGAATCCGCACCGAGAACCGCGCCCCAGGACGGCGGCGCGGGGGCGGAGATGTCTCGTCCCGACATGCCTGAGCTGCTTCAAGACTTCGCTGCGCGCGCGGCCGACGCGCACGCCGATTCCGTCGCACTCGCGATGGACGACGAGCGGATCGCCTACGGTGAGCTCGTCCAGCTCTCCGACCGCCTCGCCGCGCAGCTCGTCGCGGCCGGCTGCCGGCGCGGCGACCGCGTCTGCCTGCTGATCCCCAAACAGCCGCTGGCGATCGTCGCGATGCACGCGATCCTCAAGGCCGGCGCCATCTACGTCCCGCTCGACAGCGAGAGCCCCGCGCCGCGGCTGGCCCGGATCGTCGACTCGGCCGCGCCGTCGCTGCTGCTGGCGGCGCCGGAGACCTCGCCGCTGCTCGACGAGCTGGCCGGAACGCTGACACTGCCGCCGATCGTCTCGACCGCCGCCGCGCCGGTCGCCGGCGAACGGGTGCGCTCGATCGCGACGCGCGCGGAGTGGGATCGTCAGAGCGCGGCGCCGGCGGTCCGCGTCGGCGCCGACGACGGCGCCTACCTGCTGTTCACGTCCGGCTCGACCGGCGTCCCGAAGGGCGTGCTGATCACGCATCGCAACGTCGCCGCGTTCACCAACTGGACCGTCGCGCAGTTCGGGGTCGGCCCCGACGAGCGCATCTCCGGCCACCCCGCACTCCACTTCGACCTCTCGACGCTCGACGTCTGGACGGCGCTGGCGGCCGGTGCCGAGCTGGTGATGGTGCCGCCGGCGCTGGGCCTCAACGCCCGCGGGCTGGCCGAGCTGATCCGCACGCGCGAGCTGACGCAGTGGTGCTCGGTCCCCTCCGTGCTGACCTACATGGCGAAGTTCGACGCCGTCGGCGACGGCGACTTCCCCGCGCTGCGGCGGCTGCTGTGGTGCCGCGAGGTGCTGCCGACGCCGATCCTCTCGCACTGGATGCGCCGTCTCCCGCACGTCCGCTTCACCAACCTCTACGGGCCGACCGAGGCGACGGTCGCCAGCAGCTGGTACGACGTCCCCGCGGTGCCGGAGGACGAGAGCGCCCCCGTCCCGATCGGCAGCGCCTGCGCCGGCGAGGAGCTGCTCGTGCTCGACGAGCGGCGCGACGCGGTCGCCGTCGAGGAGATCGGCGACCTCTACATCGGCGGCGTCGGCCTCAGCCCCGGCTACTGGCGCGACGAGCAGAAGACGCGCGCCGCCTTCGTGCCGGACCCGCGCGACGCATCCGGCAGAGCGCGGCTCTACCGCACCGGCGACCTCGCGCGCGTCGACGCCGACGGCCGCTTCCACTTCCTCGGCCGCGCCGACTCGCAGATCAAGAGCCGCGGCTACCGGATCGAGCTCGGCGAGGTCGAGAGCGCGCTCAGCGCCCTCGCGGGCGTGCGCGAGTGCGCCGTCGTCGGCGTCGAGGGCGAAAGCTTCGAGGGCGTCACGATCGGCGCCGCGTACGTCGGCGACGACGAGCTGCGCCCGGCGGCGCTGCGGCGGGAGCTGGCGGCCGTGCTGCCGTCCTACATGCTGCCGGCGCACTGGATTTCACTCGACGTTCTGCCGAAGAACCAGAACGGAAAGATCGACCGGTCCGAGCTGCGGGAGCGGCTCGGGCGCACGCGCACCGACCGACGGGGGCAACGGACATGACGACGCAGACCGCAGAGCTGACGGCGCGAGTGGGTCAGCTGATCGCCGACGTGCTGTACGTCGAGGTCGACGCGCCCGGCGTCGACCTGATCGAGAGCGGGCTGATCGACTCGCTCGCGCTCGTCTCGCTGATCACCGAGATCGAGCACGAGTTCGGCATCCAGCTGCCGCTCGACGACTTCGACGTCGACAGGTTCCGCTCGGTGCAGCAGATCGCCGCCGCCGTCGCGGCGACCGCCCCGCAGGCGTGATCCGCGCGCTGCGGCGCGACGACCTGCCGGCGGTCGCGGCGCTCTACGCCAACTGGGTCGGCTGGGACGTCGAGCAGACGACGCCCGGGCTCGTCGCGTTCTTCACGCGCACGATGTTCGAGGATCCCCACCACGACCCCGAGCTGCCCTCGCTCGTCTTCGAGGACGCGCGCGACGGCGTCGTCGGCGTGCTCGGCTCGCGCACGCGCCGCTTCGCGCTGCGCGACCGCACGCTGCGGATGGCCTGCAGCGGCCCGCTCGTCGCCCATCCCGACCACCGCAGCCGCGGCGTCGGCGCGCTGCTGCTGCGGCGCTACCTCGCCGGCCCGCAGGAGCTGACCGCGGCCGATCGCGCGCTCGACGACGTCGAGCTGATGTGGCGCAAGCTCGGCGGCGTCACGCACACCGCCGCCTCCGCCGGCTGGTCGATCCCGGTCGCCCCGAGCCAGCTCGTCGCCGGGCGGCTGGCGCAGCGGGCCGCGGGCCGCGAGCTGCCGCCGGGCCGGCGGCTGCTGCGCGCGCTCGACACGCCGATCGCCCGCCGGCTGGCACCGGCGCCGCGCGCCGGGCGGACCGAGCTGCTGGGGCCGGCCGAGCTGATCGACCTCGTCAGACGGCTGCGGCGGCGCTTCCCGATCGTGCCGGCCTACGACGAGCCGTACCTGCGCTGGCTGTTCGCCGAGCTGGAGGTGGCGCGGATCGGCGGCTCCGTCGTGCGGCGGCTGGTGCTCGACGAGCGCGACCGCCCGGTCGGCTCCTACGTCCTCTTCGCCGCCGACGGCGGCCTCGCCCACATCACCCAGGTGATAGCCGGCGACGACGACGTGCCGCTCGTGATGGAGCACCTGCTGCACGATGCCGCCGAGGCCGGGGCGGTCGACGTGCGCGGCCGCTTCGAGCCGCACCTGCTCGGCTGGCTGCGCGCCCGCCGCTGCCGGATGCTGCGCGCCGACTGGACGGTCGTCCACGCGCGCGAGCCGGAGCTGGTCGCGGCGGCGCTGAGCGGGCAATTGCTGTTCAGCCGGCTCGACGGCGAGTGGTGGATGGTCCCGCACACGCGCGCGCCGGCATCTGGCGCGCCGCTCAGCCCTGCTCCAGCGGCGCCATCGTGAGACCGGCGCCCTGGAGCTGCTCCCAGTACAGCTCCGCGACCTCTCTCTGACCGGACCAGACGATCGCCTGACCGCTGTTGTGGATGCGGTCGGCGTACTGGTAGCCGATCGGCACGGTGATGCCGGGGATGTAGCGCGCCAGCGTCATCGCGACGTGGTCGAACGTGTTGTGATCGTCGTTCTTGACGATCACGCGCCAGTTGCCGCCGAGTCCGCTGCCCGGCCCCTGCACGCGCGGCTTCTCGATCGTCTGCCCCATCTGCCCGGACCTTAGCGCGACTCGGCGGCCGCTTCGCGCTCGGCGCGCTTGCGCCAGTACCGCTCCAACCCCATGAACAGGTGCGACGGCGGCACGGCAGCCTCGTACGCCTGCACGGTCGCCGGCCCGTCGGCCTCGCGCTCGATCGCGCCGCGGACGGCGTTCTCCATCACGTCGGCGTCGCCGCGGCGCGCCAGCCCCGCGAGGTCGCGCAGCGAGGTGCGCGTCGCCTCCAGCTGCGCGCCGGGGTCGTCGATCGGACCGAAGTGCGTCAGGCCGAGCGAGGTCGGCTGCCAGTCGGCGATCAGGTCGAGCGAGCGCTCCCACGCCTCGACGTCGATGTCGGGCGGCGGCGTCGGCGCGATCACGAGGTCCGACGGCGGGATCCGCACGCCGGCGACGTCGCCGACGAAGGCGCGGCCGCTCTCCTCGTGCAGGTAGGAGACGTGATGCGAAGCGTGGCCGGGCGTGTAGGCGACGCGGACGCCGCCCGCCAGCGGCAGCGTCTCGCCGCCGCTGAGCGCATGGACGCGCGCAGCCGGGACAGGCGCGATCTCGCCCCACAGGCGCTTCATGTTGTCCTCGCCGTACAGCCGCCCGGCGCTGGCGAGCAGCTTCGACGGATCGATCACGTGCGGCGCGCCGCGCTCGTGCACGTAGACCTCGAGATCGGGCCAGCGCTCGGCCAGCACGCCGGAGCCGCCGGCGTGGTCGAGGTGGATGTGCGTCAGCAGCAGCGCGCGCGGGCGCCAGTCGCCGAGCGCTTCCAGCAGCGTCGGCAGCGAGGAGGCGGGGCCCGGATCGACCAGCACGTCGCCGACCTGCCAGGAGCAGATGACGCGGCCGATGCCGAGGAAGTGGACGTCGATGGCTCGCATGCTGTGGGCCTACCCTTGGCCGGTGAATCGGGGTCCGTTGGAGGGGGCGAACCCTACTATCGGGGGGATGAGCGAGCACCGTCTGCCCGAGAAGGATCGTCCGTGGATGATGCGGACCTACGCCGGCCATTCGACGGCGGAGAAGTCGAACGCGCTGTACCGCGGAAATCTGGCGAAGGGCCAGACCGGACTGTCGATCGCGTTCGACCTGCCGACGCAGACCGGCTACGACGCCGACCATGAGCTGGCGCGCGGCGAGGTCGGCAAGGTCGGCGTGCCGATCGCCCACAAGGGCGACATGAAGGCGCTGCTCGACGGCATCCCGCTCGACAAGATGAACACGTCGATGACGATCAACGCGACCGCCGCCTGGCTGCTCGCGCTCTACATCGTCACGGCGGAGGACCAGGGGGTCGCGCCGGCCCAGCTCCAGGGCACGACGCAGAACGACATCATCAAGGAGTACCTGTCGCGCGGCACGTACGCTTTCCCGCCTGGGCCCTCGATGCGGCTGATCGCCGACATGGTCGCGTACACCGTCGAGGAGGTTCCGAAGTGGAACCCGATCAACATCTGCTCCTACCACCTGCAGGAGGCCGGCGCGACGCCGGTGCAGGAGATCGCCTACGCGATGAGCACCGCGATCGCCGTGCTCGACGAGGTGCGCGAGCGGGTGCCGCAGGAGCTGATGGGGAGAGTCTTCAGCCGCATCTCCTTCTTCGTCAACGCCGGCGTGCGCTTCATCGAGGAGCACGCGAAGCTGCGCGCGATGGGGAAGCTGTGGGACGAGTTGGGGCGTGAGCGCTACGGGGTCGAGGATCCCAAGCAGCGCCGCTTCCGCTACGGCGTGCAGGTCAACTCGCTCGGGCTGACCGAGGCGCAGCCGGAGAACAACGTGCAGCGGATCGTGCTGGAGGCGCTCGCCGTCACGCTCGGCCGCGACGCGCGCGCCCGCGCGCTGCAGCTGCCGGCGTGGAACGAGGCGCTCGGGCTGCCGCGGCCGTGGGACCAGCAGTGGTCGCTGCGCCTGCAGCAGGTGCTCGCGTTCGAGACCGACCTGCTCGAGTACCCCGACATCTTCGAGGGATCGGTCGTGATGGACGGCCTCGTCGGCGAGCTGTTGGAGGGGGCGCGCGCCGAGATGGCGATCGTCGCCGAGCACGGCGGCGCGGTCGAGGCGGTGCCGTACATGAAGGCGGCGCTGGTCGAGTCCCACCGCGAGCGGATCCGGCGGATCGAGTCGGGTGAGATGAAGGTGATCGGCCAGAACGTCTACACCGAGACCGAGCCCTCCCCGCTGACGGCCGACAACGACGGCGGCATCATGACCGTCGACCCCGACACCGAGCGCCATCAGCGCGATGCGGTCGCGGCCTGGCGCACCGGGCGCGACCAGGGCGCCGTCGACGCCGCGCTGGCCGAGGTCGCGCGCGTCGCCGCGACCGACGAGAACATCATGCCGGCGACGATCGCCGCCGCCCGCGCCGGCGCCACGACCGGCGAGTGGTCGCAGGCGCTGCGCGACGCCTTCGGCCAGTACCGCGGCCCGACCGGCGTCGGCGAGGCGGCCGGCGCGGGCGTCGGCGACGACGCCTCGCTGGAGCAGATCCGCGACGAGGTCGAGCGCGTCTCCGAGGGGCTCGGCCGGCGGCTGAAGATCCTCGTCGGCAAGCCCGGCCTCGACGGCCACTCCAACGGCGCCGAGCAGATCGCCGTCGCCGCGCGCGACGCCGGCATGGAGGTCGTCTACGAGGGGATCCGCCTGACGCCGGCGCAGATCGCCGCCTCCGCGCTGCAGGAGGGCGTCCACGTCGTCGGCCTCTCGATCCTGTCGGGCTCCCACCGCGAGCTGATCCCGTCGGTGCTGGAAGCGCTCAGAGAGTCGGGCATCGGCGAGGTGCCGGTCGTCGTCGGCGGGATCATCCCGCCGGCCGACGAGCGCGAGCTGCTGGCCGCGGGCGTCGCCGCCGTCTACACGCCGAAGGACTTCGACATCACGCGGATCATGACCGACATCGTGGCGCTCGTCGCCGCGCGCAACGGGGTCGCGATCACGACCTGAGCGCGCGGACGACGACGCCCGGAGAGTCAGCCGCTCCCGCGGCGACCGCGTCCTCTGCCGCTGCGTCTGCGGTCTCTGCCGCCGCGTCTGCGCGCTCTTCTCGCCGTGCTCGGTCTGTCGCTGCGGTAGGGCAGCAGCCGCGTCGATCCGGCCGTCGAGGTGATCACGGCGTTGCCGGAGGCGTCGGTGGCGCCGACGCGCACGGTCAGCTGCGCTCTCTTGCCGGCGAAGCGGCGGGCGACGTGCGCCGGCACCGGCAGCGCGACGTTGACGGCGACGCCCGGAGCGGTGGTCGCGAGCACCGAGGTGAGCCCCGCCGTGTGCGTCGTCGTGCGCACCACGGGACGTCTGGCGCCGCGTCGTCTGCCGCTGCGCCGTCTGCCGTCGTCGCGCCGTCTCGCGCCTCTGCGCCCTCTGCGGGCGCTCGCCTCGGCGCCGGCCGTCTGGCTGCGCGCCGCTCTGCGTCCGCCGCGTCGCGGCTGCTTCGCTGCGCGCCGTCTGCGCGCGACCGTTCTGCGCTCGGTGACCGTGACGCTGCCGCCGACGCCGAGGTTGGCGACCTCGTTGCAGGTGACGGTCACGAGCACCGGTCTCGTGCCCGCCCCTGAGCCGCCGGCCCGCCCAGCCGGGATCGTCGCGCTGCAGACGGGCGGCGTGACGTCGACGACCGAGAGCGCGACCTGACCGGCCGGCTCGTTCGGCTCCGCCGTGCCGTTGTTGTTGAGGTCGACGAAGGCCGAGATCGTGTCGCCGCCGAGGTTCGCCGCCGCGTCGACGATCGCAGCGGTGCCGTCGGCACCGACCGCCACGACGCCCTGCGCCGGGTTGGCGCCGGCGATCGCCCAGTGCACGTTGCGCCCGGCGAACGGCCGCCCGTCGGTGTCGAGCGCGACGACGGTCGTCGCCAGCGGGCTGCCCTGCGGGGTGCGCCCGCC
>DATIOB010000139.1:0-3909 GCA_035473605.1 Conexibacter sp. | reverse complement strand
CATGCGCACCTCGCCGCCTCTGTCCTCGATGTCCTGCTTCATCTGCTCCCACATCTGGCCGGGGCCGAAGCGGGGGTAGTGGAACTCGTCGATCAGCGATCTGATCTTGTTGCCCTTGTTGCCGAGGAAGGCGGCCTTCGCGGCGGAGAAGAACGACAGGCCCTTGATCCGCTGCGCGGCCCAGTCGGCGCGCAGCTCAGAGGTCGAGACGCCCCAGACCTTCTCGGTGTAGGTCTTGAAGAACTGCGTGAACAGCCATCTGCCGAAGCGATTGGAGACCCACTGCTCGAGCGTGTCCTCTCTCTGCGGGCGGACCTTCGTCTTGATCGCCGCGTAGAGGTAGGAGAAGCCGGCGCGCATCAGGTCGACGGGACCGAGCTTCTTGATCACGTCCATGCCCTCGAGCGGGTACTGGAGGAACTTCCGCCGCCAGTAGATGCGCGACTGGCGCGGACGCAGGAGGAACTCGCCTCTCATGATCTCCAGCCAGAGGTCGTCGACCTCTCTGACCTTCGTGAAGAAGCGATGACCACCGAGGTCGAAGCGGTACTCGCCGCCGTCGGGCGCTCTGCGCACCTCGGTGCGGGCGATGCCGCCGACCTGGTCGGTCGACTCCAGCACGATCACGGGCTCGCCGCGCTTGGCCAGCAGGTATCCAGCGGTCAGTCCGGCAGGACCGCCGCCAAGCACGACGTACGGGCGGCTGTCCTTGGGAGCGGGGCTGGGGGAAGTCTCGTTCTCAGTCATATCCGTTCGTCTTCGCTGCGGGCGTTTCAGGGGAGTTGCGTCAGCGGTCTGTCGGAGACCTTCTCGTAGAGGATCCCGACGTTGCCGACCGTGGATGCACCGCGGTAGAACTTCGGTGCGACGGCGATCTCTCTCAAGACCCCGTCTCTTGCGGCCTGCGCAAGGATCGCACCGAACTGCGCCGACCGGCGCCGGGCGAGCTGCGTCCACGGGGCCGACCAGTTCTCGACGCCCTCGGTGAGCGGACGCATGAAGAGGACCTTCTGGCCGGGTTGGAGGCTATCAATCAGTCTCGGCAGCACATCGCGCGGCTGCGCGGCCTCGTAGCGGTCCATCGCGTCGACCCAGTCCATGTGGCGGGGATCCTCGACCGGACCGGCGGAGTCGGCGTATCTGAGCCCGCCGGGCATGTAGTACCAGGCGACCGGGACCTGCTCGGGCTGCCCGACGATCACGAGGTCGTCGGCTCTCAGCAGCGAGCCGGTCTCGGCGCCGATGTCGCGCACGTCGCTCTTGTAGCCGTCGACGAACGGCTGCGGGTTGAGCCAGAACAGCATCAGGACGGCGAGCGCGATCAGGCCGAGCGTTCTCGCCCGCATCAGGCCGAGCGCCGACAGCAGCAGCATCGGCCCCAGCGCGACGGCGAAGTAGCGCGACGCCCACGCCGGGTTGAACTGCGACAGCGTCCAGGCGATCGCGAGCGTGATCAGCGGGATCAGCAGCAGCACCCAGATCGCCAGCCGCTCGCCGTCGCGCTTCTGCTTGTGCGCCTGCAGCGTGCTCGCGATCCCGAAGCCGCCGATCAGCAGCAGGATGATCGAGGCGCGGTCGCCGCCGAAGAGATCGCGCGAGATCTGGATCGGAGCGCCGAAGCGGGGCGCTCTGCCCCACGGCGCGGCCGTGTGGCCGGCCTGGAACAGCAGCGTCGGCAGCCACGGCAGGAACAGGATCGCGGCGGCGCCGTAGGCGACCAGGCCCTCGATCGCGAGCGTTCTTCTCTCCTCGCTGCGCCACCACAGCACGATCAGCGCGGCGAACGAGGCGAGGCCGTAGAAGATCCCCCAGCCGTGCGTGTAGAGCATCAGCGTCTGGAAGAGCGCGAAGGCGGCGACATAGCCGCGGCCTCTGCGGTAGACGAAGGCGTGCAGGAAGAACGCGGTCGCCAGCAGCGCCCACAGCGTCATCAGCGCGTACATGCGCGCTTCCTCACCGTAGGAGGTGAGGAAGGGGCTGAGCGAGCAGAGCGCGGCGCCGATCAGCCCGGCGCGCTTGCCCCAGAGGCTCCAGCCGGCCCACATCGCCGCGGGGATCGTCAGCAGCGAGGCGATCAGCGACCACCAGTGGACGGCCGTCTCGGTGCGCCCGAAGAGGTCCATCCAGACGTGGAGGCCCATGTAGTAGAGCGGCGGCGAGCCGTCCTCTCTCAGGACTCCGGGGATGTCGAGCAGATCGTGCGACGCGATCCCGACCGACAGCCCCTCGTCCATCCAGAAGGAGCCCGATATCGCCCGCGTGCGGACGTAGACCGACAGCGCCGTCAGGACGATCAGCGTGACGGCGGCGATCACCGCATCGGAGGCGCGCAGGTCGAGCTTGCGCTCGGAACGGGGGACTGCAACCGTGGCCATCGACGGAGAGAGGTTACCCGGCCGCATCGGCGGCGACGGAGCCCGGCTTCGCGGGACAGGTCGAGTACAGATGGGTCGTGCGCTGCTCCACCAGCTTCGTGTAGCCCCACGGGAAGGTGTCCCCCGCGGGCGCCCACGGGGCGGCACCGGTCGAGCGCGAGGCGACGACGGAGCCGTGCTCGCCCGGTTCGAGGCCGACCTCGTTGGTGTGGCGGTCGACGTACCAGGCGACCATCGGGACCTGGTAGGTGCCGGTCGCCATCTGGCCGCACTGCGCGAAGTACTCGCCGCCGCCGACCTTGTCGAGCGACTTCTCGAGGTCGATCCGCAGCTGCGCCTGGTAGCGCAGCGCGCGGTCGAGGTTGCCGAAGCTGCGGAAGCGCGGGCCGGCCCAGTGGTAGGTCGCGGCCAGCAGCACGACGCAGGCGACGACGCCGGTGCCGATCGCGAGCCAGTTGGCGTTCTTGCCGCCTCTGGCGAGACGCACGACGACGGCGCTGGCGATGTCGACGGCGCGGCCGAAGCCGACGCCGCCGATCACGGCGATCAGCGTCGTGCCGAGGATGATGTAGCGCGGGTTGCCCGAGAAGCCGGCCTGCGTCATCAGCGCGATCTCGCAGATCCACAGCACGGCGAGCCCGAAGACGGCCAGCACCGCGAGGTCGCGTCTGTGCTTGACCCACTGCCAGCCGGCGACGACGAGCGCGAAGGCGGCGGCCGCCTTGACCGGCGTCAGCATCAGCGGCCAGGTGTTCTTGATCACCTGCCAGAAGGGGAAGTCGGCGAAGGCGGGGCTGTTCGGGCTCGGCTGCTGCGCGCGATCGGCCGCGCGCCAGAAGTTGCCCGAGCCCCAGTACTCCGGCAGCAGCCACAGGAGCGGGATCAGCACGCCGCAGGTGACGACGAGCACGAGCGTGCGGCGGTCGCGGTCGATCAGCAGCAGCCACAGGCCGTAGAGGCCGAGGAAGGGCCAGATCTCCGGCCGCAGCAGCGCCGACAGGAAGCCGAGCGCGAACGCCTGCCGGTACTTGCCGTCGAGATGGCGCTCGATCGCCCACAGCGTGAAGGCGACCAGCAGCCCCTCGGAGTTGCCGAGCGTCATGTTGCGGATGAACTGCGAGCTGATGAACAGCGCCATCGCGGCGATCACGCCGGCGATCACGCGCGCGGGGATCGAGCCGCCGGTGAGGCGCCAGGCGAGCCGGAAGGCGAGGAAGACGGCCATGAACGCGCCGGCGCGGCCGACGACCAGCCAGAGGTCGGGCGCGATGTCGCCGAAGGGCGCGAACAGCGTCGTGAAGATGACCGTCAGCGGCTTCCACGAGGGGCCGCCGGTCGTCGTCAGGTCGAAGTGGACGATCTCGCGACCCCAGACGATCCACGCCCACGGGTCGTAGGTCGGCGTCGAGGGGTAGAGCAGCGTCAGCGCGGCGCAGACGACGGCGAGCAGCGCGAGGCCGCCGTAGAGGCGGCCGTCCGTGGCGCGGCCTCTGGCCGGCGCGGGCGTCAGCCGGGCCTGCAGCGTGGCGAGCCA
>DATIOB010000138.1:0-6513 GCA_035473605.1 Conexibacter sp. | reverse complement strand
TGTACGACGTGCGGCTCGTGCTGGAGGCGGCGGCCGTGACGCGCTTCGTCAGAAACGCGAGCGCGATGCAGGTCGCCGCGCTGCGCGGCGCCGTCGAGGAGATGGAGCGCGTCGCCGCGGAGGGCTCCGACGACGTGCGCGCCGTCCTGCGCGCCAACGACGAGTTCTACGAGGTGCTGCTGCAGGGCGCCGGCAACAGATCGTTCCACGCGCTGCTGGCGGGCGTGCAGGCGCGCGTGCGCGTGCTGCGCGCCTCCTCGCTGTCGCAGCCCGGCCGCGCCGCGACGGCCGCGCAGGAGCTGCGCGACGTCGTCGAGGCGATCGAGGCCGGCGACGGCGAGCGCGCCGCCGCGCTGACGGCCGAGCACCTCGAGCAGGCGGAGCGCGCCGGTCTGCGCGCGATCGCGGCCGCCGGCCGCCCCGACTGATGGGCTCCAACCAGCGCCTGATCGTGATCGTCGGCCTCGTCGTCGTCTGCGCGCTCGGCTTCGTCGTGGCGAAGGCGAGCGAGGACAGCGGCGACGACCAGATCGCGCCCGAGCCGAGCGTCACGGCGCCGGCCGCGCAGGCGCCGTCGACCGCGCCCACGAGAGGGGTGACCGCGACGAGCGGCGCGACGGCACCAGCGAGACCGGCCGCCCCGGCTGTCCCGCGGATCGTCGTGAGAGACCTCCAGCCCGACGGCGGCGTCAAGGAGCTGGTCTTCCGCAAGGGCGACACGATCCGCTTCGTGGTCGAGTCCGACGCGCCGGAGGAAGTGCACCTGCACGGCTACGACGTCGCCGAGGACGTCGCCCCCGGCCAGCCCGCGAGATTCGCCGTGAAGGCGAACATCGAGGGCATCTTCGAGGCCGAGCTGGAGCACTCCGGCACCCCGATCGCCTCGATCACCGTCGAGCCGTAGCGCCCGCTGCCAGCTCTGACTGGTCCGTTGCACCACTTCATGTAGTTCAGGGGGCGAACCCCCGCCACACCTGGGCTCTAGCGGCCCATGTCCGAGTTCAGCAGACGCGCCGACGAGCGCGTACCCTCCGGCAACGTGCCCGGATTCGACGGCCTGCGCGATGAGCGCAACGCCCCTTTCTACCTCTCGCGGATGCCGCGCATCCGCACGCCCGACGAGACTGCGCAGGAGGTCGCGCGCAGCTTCGCGAAGGTCGTCCACGACTTCCTGACGATCGCGGGCCAGCAGCCGATCAGACTGACGCCGGAGCATCTCGAGCGGATGCACCGGGGGATCTTCCGCACGACGTTTCCCGAGCGCGCCGGCAGATTCCGCGACGACGATGTGACGTACGGGGCGCTGTGGCGCGAAGACGGCGTGCAGCAGCGGCGGCTGATGGACGGTCTGCCCGCCGAGGAGGTGCCGCCGGCATTGAACGCCGCGTTCGCCCCGTACACGGAAGAGCTGCGGCGCTGCGCGCCGGCGCAGCGGACGACCGCCCAGGCGACGGCGGTGGCTGTCAGCCTCTACGCCGAGATACTGCGCATCCATCCCTTCCCGGACGGCAACACGCGCACGTCGTTCCCTTTGTTGCAGGGGGCGCTGCGATCGCTCGGAGGATTGCCGTGCCATTTCGCGGGCGCTGAGCCGCAGCGGCGGGAGGCGCTCGGCTGGGCGGTTCAGCCAGACCCGGCGCGCCGCACGGTCGAGCCGCTGGTCGCCTTCGTGCGCGAGCGGATGAAAACCAGTCCTTTGGTGTTGACGCGGATGGAAGGATGAATCCATGACCGGCTATTGCATCGAGTACGCGCACCTCGATCCGCGCGCGCCGATAACGCACGACGACGCGATGGTGCTCGCCGTCAGCGGCATGCTGACCGCGTACAGCGACGAGCATCTCGCGGTCGTGCGACGGGAGGCGGAGGAGGCGACGCGCAAGGCCGACGTCGAGGATCCGAGCTGGCGCGGCGATCCGCTCGCGGTCCGCATCACCGCGATCATGCTCGGCCTCGACGACCCTGCCGACGTCGGGCGCGTGTGGCCGAGCGAGCGCGCCGCGCCGGCGGACGAGGCTCCGGGCGCGGCGTGAGGCCGCGCCCCGACGACTCAGAAGACTCTGTACGCGCTGCGTGAGACGGTGAAGCCGTGGCCGCTGCCGCTGTGGCTGCAGGTCATGCCGGCTCTGCGGCTGGTGCAGGTGAACGCGCCCATGCTGCGGGACTTGCCGTAGGCGAGCACCGGCCCTCTCGGGTTGACGGTCGTGTCGCCGGCGCAGACGACGCGACCGCGGCCTCTGCGCTCGACGAAGAAGCCGTTGCCCCAGTCGAGCATGCAGCCTCTCGGCTTCGCAGGCGTTCTCCACGTGCGGTTCGCGACATCGCAGCGGGCGAAGCTGTTGTTCATCGCGCAACCGATGTTGTGCGACGGCGCGCTGAACATGATCAGCTTGGCGTCGGCCGCGGCTGGGGCGAGCGCGAGCAGAAAGGCGGTCACGAGCGCGGCGACTGCGAGCCGAGCGGCGCGGAGCGTCCCGGGGGAGGCGGCGGGCGCGCCCGCGGCGGAAGCGAGCGATCTCATCGGCGGCCAGCCTACTCCTGCGGCGCGACGGAGAAGCGCAGCGGCAGCGAGGCAAGGCCGTAGACGCCCTGCACGCCCTCGTAGACCGGCTCGCCGTCCAGTTCGAGCGTCTCGATCCGCGCGGCGAGGAAGGCGAGCGCCTCCTGCAGCTCCGCTCTCGCAAGGTTCGCGCCGAGGCAGTAGTGGACGCCGGCGCCGAAGGTGAGGGGTCTCGGGGTGGCGACCCGCGTGATGTCGAACCGCTCCCCGTCGACCAGACCGTCGCGGTTGGCGCTGAACGACGACACGAGCACGATCGTGTCCTTCGGGAACGTCACGTCGCGGTACTCGACCTCCTCCACGAGGATCCGCGCGGTGAACGGCGTGATCGGCTCGAACCGCAGCGCCTCCTCGACGGCCGCACCCGCCAGCCCGCCCGGATCGGCGCGCAGCGCCGCCCACTGCGACGGCTCGCCCGCGAGCAGCCGCAGCGCGTGCGCGAGCTGCGACTGCGTCGTGTCGACGCCGCCGATCAGCACGTTCAGCACGAGGTTGACCAGCTCGACGTCGGAGAGCCGGTCACCTTCGGACTCGGCCGCGATCAGTTGTGAGATGAGGTCGTCGCCGGGCGTCTCGCGGCGCCACGCCAGCAGCTCGCCGGCATAGGCGTAGAACTCCTCGACGGCGCGCTCGATCCGCGGCCGCTCGCTCATCAGCACCGGCGGGTCGAACTGCCGCTGGATCCAGTTCGACCACTCGTGCAGGCGCGGCGCGTCGGTCAGCGGCGCGCCCATCACGGTCGCGATCGTCAGCGACGGATACGGCTTCGCGAAGGCGGCGACGAACTCGCAGCGGCCGGCGTCGCGCACGTCGTCCCACAACGACGTCAGGAACGACCGCATGGCCGGCCGCCAGCGCTCGACGGCGCGCGGCGTGAAGGCCGGGTTGACGAGCCCGCGCAGCCGTCTGTGCTGGTCGCCGCCGAGGTGCAGGATGTTGCGCCGCATCTCCTCCAGCAGCGCGCCCTCCTCGATCGCGAACAGCTCGGCGATCTTCATGCCGGGGAACTCGGCGCTGCGCGTGCGCAGGAAGAAGCTCGCCGCCTCGCGCTCCAGCACGACGTAGCCGAGCGGCGTCGAGGCGAGCCAGCCGCGGCCGCGCAGCTCGCTCATCGTCGCGTGGAAGCGCGGACCGTGCAGCTCGGCGTCGGTGTAGTCGAACGCCGGCAGGTCCTGCAGATCTGTCACGAGCGTGGCCATCGAACCGGATCTCGGCGGAGCGTACAGGGGTGCGACCGGCCGATGACGCGGGTATGTTCGCTGACATGGCGCACGCGGGGGTCCCGATCGTGGTGCAACGGCTCGGCGTCGACGGCGCGCGCGGCGCGGTCTTCGCCGCCGTCGAGCTGGAGGCCGCGCCCGGCCAGCTCGTCGCGATCGCGGGACCCGGCGGCAGCGGCCGCACCTCGCTGCTGCTGACGCTCGCCGGCCGCATGCGCCCGACGCACGGCAGCGCGGAGGTCGGCGGCCACCGCCTGCCGCAGGAGGCGAAGGCGGTCCGCCGGCTGGTCACCGTCGCGCGCGCGACCGGCGCCGTCGAGCTGCAGGACCGCTGGACGGTGCAGGAGGCGGTCGACCTGCAGGAGGTGCTGCGCGGCCACCGGATCGACGCGCGTGAGGCGGCCGCGACGCTCGACCTGTGCGGCGTCACGGCCCGCGGGGACGAGCGGATCGAGGAGCTGCACCCCGCCCAGCGGACGCGGCTGGCGGTCGCGCTGGCATGGTTCGAAGGGCCGCCGGCGGCCGTCGTCGACGATGTCGACCGCGGCACCAACACGCTCACCGAGGCCGGCATCTGGCAGGCGCTGCGCGGTCTCGCGGAGCGCGGCACGACCGTCGTCGCGAGCACGACCGACGCGACCGCCGCGACCGGGATCGCCGACGTCGTCGTGACGCTCAAGCACCCCAGCGGCCCCGCGCCGACCAAGCCGGCGGAGTCCTAGATGCTCTCCGCGCCCTTCCGCCTCGCGCTCGCCGAGCTGCGCCGCTTCCGCGGCCGCCTGCCGCTCGCCGGCCTCGCCTTCCTGCTCGTCGTGCCGACGCTGTACGGCTCGCTCTACCTGTGGTCGAACTGGGATCCGTACGGCAAGGCCGACCAGATCCCCGTCGCGGTCGTCAACGACGACGTGCCGGTCACCGTCGACGGCAGAGAGGTCGACGCCGGCGCCGAGTTCGTCAGACAGCTGAGAGCGGGCAGAGAGCTGGGCTGGCGCTTCACCGACGCGAAGGACGCCGAGGAGGGCCTGACCGAGGGCCGTTACCTGATGATCATCCGCGTGCCGAGAGAGTTCAGCAGCAAGCTCTCGAGCCCGGCGACCGGCTCGCCGGAGCGCGCGAGACTGCTGATCCGGCTCGACGACGCCAACGGCTACATCATGTCGATCATCGCCAAGACCGTCGAGGCGGAGATCCAGAACCAGGTCAACGCGGCCGCCTACGCGACCTACGCCGAGGTCGCGCTCGGCGGCTTCACGCAGGTCCGCAGAGGGCTCGGCGAGGGCGCCGACGGCGCGCGCCAGCTCGCGCGCGGCGCCCGCGAGCTGCAGATGGGCGGCAACAGACTCTCCGGCGGCCTCGACAGACTGAGCACGGGCGCGGGCAGACTGAGAACCGGCAGCGCGCAGCTGCGCGACGGCACACAGCAGCTGGCCGGCGTCGTGAACAGCGCGGCCGGCGCCGTCAACCAGGGGCTCGACCGGCTCGACGGCGTCGCGACCGTCGCCGGCGACGCCGCCGACGTCGCCAGACAGCTCGCCGCCGGCACGCAGGGCGCCGCCGACGCGAGCGCCAGAATCGAGGACCAGGTCGACGCGCTCGCGCAGGCCGTCCCGGAGGTCGCCGACGACCCCGCCTTCCAGGAGCTGCAGCGGCTCGCCGCCCAGGCGGCTCAGCAGAGCGGCCAGGTCGCGACCGACACTGGCGAGGCGGCCGGCAGACTCGGCACGCTCGCGCAGCAGGCGCAGGGCGCGGCCGGCCGCACCGACGAGCTGAAGGCCCAGGTCAATCAGGGCCGCGACGACGTCGACAGACTGGCGCGCGGCGCCGCGGAGGTCGCCGACGGCGCCGCCGAGCTGGACGGCGGCCTCGACACCGCGGCCGCCGGCGCGAAGAGAATCGCCCCGGGCGCGCAGCAGTTGCGCGAGGGCTCGCGCAGACTGGCCGACGGGCTCGCCGACGCGCAGGAGAGAGTGCCGGCGCTGGAGCCCGACGACCGCGCCGAGCAGGCCGACGTGCTCGCCAACCCGGTCGAGCTGTCGTCCTCGAACGCCAACCCGGCTTACGTCTACGGCCGCGGGCTGGCGCCGTTCTTCCTCTCCATCGCGCTGTGGGTCTTCGGCCTGATCGCCTACCTGATGCTGCGCCCGGTCGCCGGCGAGGCGCTCGCCAGCAGCCGCCTGCCGGCGTGGACGGTGGCGACCGGCGCGTGGCTGCCGGCGGCGGGGCTCGGGAGCGTCGCGGCGCTGATCCTCTACGCCGTCGTCGACGTCGGGCTGGGGCTCGACCCGCTGGAGCCGCTGCTGACGATCGGGCTGATGCTGCTCGCGGTCGCCGCCTTCACCGCGATCGACCACTGCCTGCGGCTCGCCTTCGGGGCCGTCGGCGACGCGCTCTCGCTCGTGCTGCTCGTGCTGCAGCTGGCGGCGGCCGGCGGCATCTACCCGATCGAGACCGCGCCGGGCGTGCTGCAGGCGATCCACCCGCTGCTGCCGATGACGTACCTGATCGACGCCTTCCGCGTGACGATCTCCGGCGGCGAGAGCGCCCACCTGCTGCGCGACGTCGCCGTGCTCGCCGGCTTCCTGATCGTCGCGCTGTCGCTCACGACGCTCACCGTCACGCGCCAGCGGCTGTGGACGATCGCGCGGCTGAAGCCCGAGCTGGAGCTGTAGGCGCCGCGGCGCGGTGCCGCGCCGGGCGGCCGGCGCGCTACCAGCGCCAGCGGTCGGCGCGCGC
>DATIOB010000137.1:0-10090 GCA_035473605.1 Conexibacter sp. | reverse complement strand
CCTGGGTCCGCGCCGGCCTCGCGGCGCTGGAGGAGGGCGCCGCGGCTGCGGTCAGCGCCGCGGCGCTCGCGAAGTCGCTCGGCGTCACGCGCGGCAGCTTCTACTGGCACTTCGACAGCCGCGACGAGCTGCTGGAGGCGGTGCTCGCGCAGTGGGAGCGCGACCACTCCGACGCCGTCCTCGACGCACTCGCGGCGGTTCCCGACCCGCGCGAGCGGCTGCGGCTGCTGATCGAGGCGGCGACCTCCAAGCCGCCGTCGCTGTTCATCCGCCTGCTGGAGGCGCAGGGCGCCGAACCGGCCGTCGCGGCGGTGCTGAACCGCTCGCGCAGCCGGCGCGTGGCGTTCCTGGCCGCGGCCTACCGCGACGCCGGCGTCACGCCGGCCGCGGCGCGCCGCCGCGCGCTCGCGGCATACGCCGCCTACGTCGGGCTGGCACAGCTCGTGACGGCCGACGAGACGCTGCTCGCGGGCCGCGAGCGCAGCGCCTTCGCGCGTGAGCTGAGCGCGCTGCTCGTGCCCGACTGAGGCTCAGCGGTCGAGCTTCTCGATCGTGATCGAGAAGACCCGTCTGTCGTCGTTGTGGTAGGTGAAGAGGGTCGAGATCTGGCCTCTGACGATCTGCAGCATCGGGCTGCCTCTGACCGCTCTCGCGGCCGGGTAGGCGCGCTTGACCGCCGCCGGTGTCGAGCCGATCCCGATCCCCTTGTCGGTCTTCGGCGTCGTGAACGGCGCTCTGTAGGCGTAGCCTGCGCGGCCCGAGGCGAGCGGCGCCTTCAGCTCGATCCGCACCACCTTCGGGGTGAAGGAGAAGGAGCCCTCTCCGCCGGTGCTCTGACGGCCGTCACCGGGGCGGTAGAAGCAGGTCGCCTCGTCGCAGAGGCCTCTCGCTCTGCCCCATGCCGCCTTCGCGCTCGCCGCGGTCGCGCCGAGCGCGACGCCGCCGATGCTCTTGCCGATCACGATCGTTCTGTCTCTGAAGGTCGGCAGCGCCGCCTCGGCGGCCGGCGCGAGCGCGGCGACGGCGAGCGCCGCGACGGCTGTCGAGAGCAGCGGGAGGCGGACGTTCGGCATTGCGTTCTCCTGAGTTCGGGTGCGAGCGAGGCTGGGCCATCGTAGATCGCGAGCGCAGCGGCCTGGATGGGCGCGGGCAAACTCTGGGACCCCTCCCAGGAAGCAGCTCGGCGCACCGCGAAGCGGCGCGGCGGCGGTGGGCGCGGGGCTATGCTCGCCGCAATGCGCCGCCCATCGTTCGCCTGCCAGCCCGTCGACGAGGGCTTCTTCGACAGCGCGCCGGTCGTGCTGAGAGCGTCGTTCGAGGTCCCGCGATCCGCTGAGCAGACGTGGGCCGAGCTGGTCGCCGAGAACCCGCTCGCGTGGTGCTCGATCATCGACGGGATCCGCTGGACCTCGCCGCGCCCGTTCGGCGTCGGCACGACCCGCACGGTCACCTCGCTGCACGGCGCCAACGTGCTCGACGAGCGCTTCTTCCGCTGGGAGGAGGGACGGCGCAAGTCGTTCTGCGCGGTGCGCAGCAGCGGCCCGCTGTTCCGTCGCTTCGCCGAGGACTACCTCGTCGAGCCGGTCGGCGACTCCTCCTCGCGGATGACCTGGACGATCGCCTTCGAGCCGCAGCCGCTGGCGCGCCTGGCGACGCCGATCAACCGCCGCATCCTCAGCTCGCTCTTCCGCGACACGCGCAAGCACTACGCGGCGCAGTAGCTACGTCGCGCGCTGCGGGGCCTCGCCCTGCGCCTGCTCGCGCCGGTCACCGATCAGCGCGACGAGCTGCCGCTCGATCTCGGCGAGCTGCGCCGCCCCGATCTGCGCCGCCCAGCGGTCGCGCACCTCGTCGAACAGCCGCGCTCCGACGGTCATCAGCTCGTGACCGCGCGGCGTCACCTGCACGCGCTTCAGGCGCGCGTCGCTCGGGTCGCTCGTGCGGCCGACGTACCCGAGCTGCTCGAGTCCGGCGATCGTCTTCGCGGCCGCCTGCTTGGAGACCGTCAGCCGGCGTCCCAGCGCTGAGGCCGTGTCCGCCCCCGCGTCGATCGCGCGGAGCGCGAACTCGTGCGCGGGGCGGACGCCAGGGTGGCCGCGGCGCTCCAGCTCGGCGATCACCTCGTCCGCCATCGCGTGGAAGCCGCCGAGCAGAAGCTGCGCAAGCTCGGCTCCGGAGGTTCGCGCCATGCGCCGAATCCTACGCGCCAGGGTGAGGTAGACAACGTGGTTGTCGACCTCTGCTATATTCGACAACCGCATTGTCGATCTTGTCGAGGAGCAGCATGTCCCTCTCTCCCGCAGGTGCCACGATCGCGGAGGTCGACCACCACCGCGTGCGCGTGAACGGCACCGAGCTGCACTACGTCTCCGCCGGCAGCTCCGGCTCGCCGGTCCTGCTCGTGCACGGATTTCCCGAGTCCTGGTGGGTCTTCCACAAGCTGATCCCGCTGCTGGCCGAGCACCATCGCGTCTTCGCCGTCGACCTCCGCGGCTTCGGCGACTCCGCCCCGGCGGGTGGAGGACACGACAGCGCGACCGCGGCCGCCGACCTCGCGGAGCTGATCGAGCGGCTGGACGTCGGCCCGCTGCAGCTGACCGGCCAGGACCTCAGCGGACCGACGACCTACCGCGTCGCCGCCGCGCACCCGGAGCTGGTCCGCAGCTGGACGGCGATCGAGACCGGCCTCCCCGGCTTCGGCCTCGAGCTGCTGGCCGACGTCACCCACGGCGGCAGCTGGCACATCGGCGTGCTGGCCGCCCCCGGCATCCCGGAGCTGCTGCTGGCGGGACGCGAGCGTGCCTTCATCGCCGACTTCGCGATCCCCTCGCTCAGCGCGACGCCCGACGCGTTCACGCGCGACGACGTCGACGAGCTCGTCCGCGGCTACGCGCGGCCGGCTGCGTTCGCCGGCGCGGCCGGGCTGTACCGCTCGCTGCTGCGCGACGGGGAGGAGATCCGCCGGCTCGCCGCCGCGCAGCTCGCCATGCCCGTGCTCGCGATCGGCGGCGGCTCCGGCGATTTCACCGCGACGACGATGCGGCAGGTCGCGCGCGATGTGAACGAGGTCACGCTCGACGGCATCGGGCACTACGTGGCGATGGAGGCGCCTGAGCGAGCCGCCGAGGCGCTGCTCGCGTTCTACGCGACGGTCGACCGTCCGTCGCCGCTCGACAGCGAACGGCCGTTTGCGTAGCTTCCTGACCATGCACGCTCCACGCCAGCTCCTCGCTTGCCTCGCCGCGGCTGTGATCGCCCTGGCCGCCGCTCCGTCGCTCGCGACCGCAGCGCCGGCCCCCGGCAGCGCTGTCGTGTTCGTCTCCGGCTTCACGACGACGACGCCGTTCACCTCGTCGGCGCCGCAGTGCGCCGGGCAGGAGGGACCGACCTGGAGCGCGCCGACCGGTGCGCCCGCGCTGCTGCGGGCGGCCGGGTACGCGGTCTTCACCGCGCCGATCGGCAACCACGGCGAGACGGCGGCGCCGTGCGTCGCGCCGGGCCAGCCGGTCCCGTCCAGCAGCGCCACGATCGACTCCAACGGCGACGTCGACGCCAACGGCCAGGCGCTGCTCACCTTCCTCAGCTTCCTGCGCACCAGCTACGGGATCACGAGCGTGCAGCTGGTCGGGCACTCCGACGGCGGCCTGTGGTCGCGCTCGGCCTTCACGCAGTATCCGACCGCGACCGCGCCGACGCCGACCGTCCGGTCGCTGACGACGCTCGGCACACCGCACACCGGCTCGTTCGCCGCCGACCTGGCGGAGTACGTCCACGGCGGCCAGTGCGACACGACCGGCATCGAGCAGGAGATCTGCCAGCTGCTGCTGCCGGTCCTCGACGACCTGATCGCGAACCTCGGCGACGACGCCGTCAAGGAGCTGTCGAGCAGCTACCTCGCGGGCTGGAACAGACAGCAGTCGATCGGCTGCCCGGTGACGGTCGTCGCCGGCACCTACGTCTCGCTGCCGTCGTGGATCGGCTGGGCCGTCCCGTCCTACTACTTCCCCGACGACGGCGTCGTCGGCGAGGCGAGCGGGCTGAACGAGAGCTCGTGGTCGCTGACCGTGCAGCGGATTCCGGCCGCCCCGTTCCAGACCGTCGACGGCGGCGCGTATCCCGTCGTCCACTCGGGGACGCTCTCGTCGCTGCTCGGCACGCCGAACACGCTGACGAACTACGCCGCGATCGCGACCGCGGTGCAGGCCTCGATCGCGTCGCCGCCCGGGTCGGCCCCGTGCGCCGGCGGCAGCAGCGGCCCGGCGGCCGCGGCGGCCGCTACGGCCGCCGCCAAGGCCTCCAGCGGCACCGTCCGCACCCGTTTCGCGACGCTGCTCGCGCCGGACAGAAGCGGGCGCTTCGCGGCCCGCCCGCGCGACGTGGCGCTGCTGCCCGCTCGCGCCGGCATCCGCTGCGGCAGCCGTTCGCTGACGGCCGTCCCGCTGCTCGGCTCGAGACGGCTGCGGGTCGCCGTGCTCCCGCGCTGCAGAGGCGGGATCGTCGTGCGCGGCGGCAGAGCGCTGATCGTCCGGCCCGACGGCGCCGCCCGCTCGCTCGAGGTCGGCTGGAACGGCGCGACCGTGCGTGCGGCGGTCCGCGGCCGCGGCCTGCGTGAGGTCCGGATCGAGACCAAGCGCGGCGGTCGCTGGCGGCCGCTGCCGAGATCCGGCCGCGCGCTGCTCCCGCTCACGCCCGCCGGCGCGCGCGTCCCCGTCCGCGCGATCGCCCGCGACGCCGACGGCCGCCGCTTCGTCGCGACGGCCCAGCTCGCTCGCTGAGGACGGCGCGCGCGCCGGTGCGCCAGCGGGCGCGCCGGCCGGCGCCGCCCGGAAGCACGGCGCGTGCGAGCGCTGCGCAGCGGGCAAGCCCTCTGCATGAGCGATGTGCTGAGCAGGCCGATCGCCGGCAGCGAGCTGACGCCGCGGGCCGCCGCCGCGATCGTCGCCGCCGTCGGCGCCACGGCGGGAATCGGAGGGCTCGCGACGGCGCCGGCGGTCGAGAGCCGCTGGTACAGACGGCTGCGCAAGCCCGACTGGCAGCCGCCCGGAGCCGTCTTCGGGCCGGTCTGGTCGGTGCTCTACGCGCTGCTCGCCGCCTCGATGCTCGACGTGCGCCGGCGCCGGGGCGGCGCCGACCGCGGCCTGTGGGTGCTCTACGGCAGCAACCTCGCGCTGAACCTCGCATGGACGCTGATCTTCTTCCGCGGCCGCAGCCCGCTGGCGGCCAGCGCCGAGATCGTCGCGCTGGAGGCGACGACGGTCGCGCTGATCGTGCGGGTGCGGCCGATCTCCCCGGCGGCGTCGCTGCTGCTCGTCCCCTACGCGCTGTGGGTCGCCTTCGCCACCGCGCTCACGTGGGCGATCGCGACCCGCAACTGACGACGGCGGCGGCCGCTGCCGCTACGCGACTCCAGCCGGCTGCTTCGCGTCGTCGCGCGCCGGCGCGCGACGGCGCAGTCCCGGCCAGAACGCCGCGCGACCCGCGAGCGCCGTCAATGCCGGCACCAGCAGCGTCGAGACGACGAAGGCGGCGATCAGGATCCCGAGCGCCATCGCGAAGCCCATCTGCTTCGTCGCCGGGGCCGGGTCGATCGCGAGCGTCCCGAACGACGCGGCGAGGATCAGCCCGGCGGCGCCGATCGCGGGCGCCGCGTGACGGACCGCGTGGGCGACGGCGGCCCGCGGCGAGCGGCCGGCGCGCAGCTCCTCGCGCAACCGCGCGGCCATCAGGATGTTGTAGTCGGTGCCGAGCGCGACGACGAACAGGAACAGCACGAGCGGCATCGTGAAGACGATCCCGGGCCGTCCGGCGGCGTGCTGGAAGACGAGCACGACGAGCCCGAGCGTCGCCGCGAACTCGAGTGCGACCACGGCGAGCAGGTAGAGCGGCGCGACGACGCTGCGCAGGATCGCGACGAGGATCAGCGCGATCAGCGCGGCGGCTACGGGAAAGATGATCTTCAGGTCGTGGTCGATCGAGTCGCCGATGTCGGCGAAGACGGCGGCGTTGCCGCCGACGAGCGCTTCGCTGCCGGGCGGCGCCGCCTCGCGCGCGGCGGTGCGCAGCGGGCCGCGGACCGTCTCCATCGCGCGCTCGGAGGTCGAGCCGTCCTCCAGCACGACGCCGACCTGGCCGGCCGTGCGGTCCTGCGACAGCTGCGGCGCGGTCACCTCCGCGACGCCCGGCACCGCCCGCAGCCGTGCGGCGAGCGGGTCGAGCGCGCCGTCGGCGAGCGGCCGCTGCGCGCGCACGAAGACGGTCTGCGGATCGGTCGCGCCGTCGGAGAGCGCGCGCGAGATGCGCTGCTCCACCTGCGCCGCGGTCGTGTCGTCGGGGCCGCCGCCGAGGTCGTAGGAGCTCTTCGCCGTCAGCGCGACGGCGGCGCAGGCGCCGAGCACGGCGACGCAGGCGAGCGCGACGGCGCCGGGGCGCGCCGCGATCCGTTCGCCGAGCCGCGTCGCGAAGCCGCCCTCGCGCGGCGCCAGCCACTGCTTCGAGGGCCAGAACAGGCGCCGGCCGCAGATCGCCAGCAGCGCCGGCATCAGCGTCAGGCCGGCGAGCATCATCAGCGCGACCGAGATCGCGATCGACGGGCCGAGCACCTTGAACTGGCCGAACTGCGCCAGCCCGAGCGTCGCGAAGGCGGCGATCACGGCGAGCGCGGCGGAGGCGATCACCTCGCCGACGCGCTTGGCGGCGGCGGCCGCGGCCGGCTTGCGCTCCGCGCCGGTGCGCAGCTGCTCGCGGAAGCGGAAGATCAGGAAGAGGAAGTAGTCGACGCCGATGCCGACGAGCACCGCCGGGATCAGCGACGGCGTGCCGGCGTCGAGCTTCACGTCCAGCACCGTCGCGCCGAGGCCGATCAGGCCGACGGCGGCGCCGCCGACGAGCGTCACGGCGAGCAGCGGCACGAGCGCGGCCAGGACGCCGCGGAAGAACAGCAGGTTCAGCAGCACGATCGCGGCCATCAGCAGCGCCCCCTCGACGGTCGAGATCGTCGCGGTCGCCTGCGTGCTGTCCAGCTCGGTCGCGACGCCGCCGGTGAAGCCGAGCTGCAGCCCGTCGCCGGCCAGCTCGTGCACGCTGCGGTCGCGCAGCTGCTCGAAGGCGTCCTGCACGACCGGATCGGTCGCGTTGCCGGAGAAGCCGACCTCGAGCAGCTGCATGCGGCCGCCGTCGGCGAGCTGGCCCGGCGCCGCCGCGACGACGCGGGTGCTGCGCTGGTCGTCGCTGAGGCCGAGCAGCAGCTCGGCGTCGCGCTCGATCGGCTTCCAGTCCGGTCTCCACTGCGGCAGCGTCTGCGTCAGCCGCACGACGCGGTCGCGGTCGGCCGTCGTCAGCGCGCCGCCGTCGGCGCGCTCGACGAGGCCGGTCACGGGCGTGACGCCCTCGACGTGGCCGAAGGCGTCACGCCCGAGCTGGGTCGCGCGCGCCGAGTCGGAGGAGGCAGGCAGGAAGTGGGCCTGGTCGTCGGTGATCGCGCCGGTCAGCTTCTCGCCGCCGACGAGCGTCAGCGGGAGCGCGACGAGCGCCCAGACGAGCACGACCCGCCAGGGATGTTGGGCGACCCAGTCGCCGAGACGATGCAGCACGGTGTTCCTTCCTCGGGTGCGGCGGATGACGTGCCGGCCACGCTAAGCGCGGCGTCGCGGCGGGCCATCGATGGCGGGGATGAACGGCGATCAACCTTTCGGAGGACCGCGCGCCGGCCGCCGATGCCTACGCTGCCCTTGTGACGCGTTCCGCAGCACCCGCTCAGACGACGCCGCCCCTGCCGCTGCTGGCGCGGCTGCGCGCCGCGGCGGCCGCCCGCCCGCGCCGCTTCGACGCCGCGGTCGCGCTGCTGCTCTTCGTCGCGTCGCTGGCGACCGCGCTGCTGAGCGAGGTCGACCGCGAGGTCAGCGTCGCGCCGGGCGTCACCTGGCCGCGGGTGCCGCTGCTGGCGCTGATGACGGCGCCGATCGCCTGGCGGCGCGATCGGCCGCTGACCGTGCTGCTGGTCGTCGCGGCCGCCGCGCTCGCCGCCGGCCTGCTCGGCTTCTCGACCGGGGCGGCCGCCTTCGCGCTCGTGCTCGCGCTCGTCTCGGCCGCCTACTACCGCGGGCGCACGACCGCGATCGTCGCCGCCGCGATCGGCAGCGCGACGCTCCTCGTCATGCTCGTCGCCTTCACGCCGGAGGGGACGGTCTCGTCCGAGAACGTCGCCTTCAACGTCGCCGTGGTCGTGCTCGCGCTGATCACGGGCGACGTGCTGCGCGGCCATCGCGAAGCGCTCGCGGAGCTGGCCGAGCGCAACCGCCGGCTCGAGCAGCTGCGCGACGTCGAGAAGCGCGAGGCGGTGACGCAGGACCGCATGCGGATCGCGCGCGAGCTGCACGACATCGTCGGCCACGCGCTCGCCGCGGTCACGCTGCAGGCGCGAGCCGGCCAGCGGCTGGTGGCGCGCGACCCGGCCGCCGCGACGGCGACCTTCGAGCAGATCGAGGAGGTCGCCAGCCGCGCGCTCGGCGAGACGCGCACGGCGGTCGGCGCGATGCGCAGCGGCTCCGAGCGCGCGGAGCTGCAGCCGCAGCCGACGCTCGACGACCTGCCGGAGCTGGTGCGCGCGGTCAGCACCCCGGACGTGCGCGTGACGCTGCGCAGCGAGCCGGCCGGCGCCGTCGCGCCGGCGGTGCAGGCGTCGGCGTACCGGATCGTGCAGGAGTCGCTCGCGAACGTCGTCAAGCACGCCGGACCGGCGGCAGCCGTCGTGACGGTCGCCGCGGCCGCGGACGGCGCGCTGCGGGTCGAGGTGCGCGACGACGGGCGCGGGGCGGGCGCGCCGGCCGCGCCGGGTGCGGAGGCGGCTCGTGGCGACGGCAGCGCGGTCGGCGGCAGCGGCCTCGGCGGCATGCGCGCCCGCGCCGACCAGCTCGGCGGCAGCTTCTCCGCCGGCCCGGTCGAAGGCGGCGGCTGGCTCGTCTCCGCGCTGCTGCCCGCGCGCGCCGGCACGCGCCTCGCAAGCTCACAGGCACCCGACACCGAGGAGGGGACGCGCTGATGCCGCTGCGGATCCTGATCGCCGACGACCAGCCGCTCGTGCGCTCCGGGCTGCGGACGATCCTCGAGGACGAAGACGACCTCGAGGTCGTCGGCGAGGCGCAGGACGGCGCGCACGCCGTCGAGCTGGCCCGCCGCCGCGACGCCGACGTCGTGCTGATGGACGTGCGGATGCCGCGGATGGACGGGCTGGAGGCGACGCGCCTGCTCGCCGGCCCCGGCGTCGCCGACCCGGTCGACGTGCTCGTCCTGACGACCTTCGACCTCGACGACTACGTCTTCGGCGCGCTGCGCGCCGGCGCCGCCGGCTTCCTGCTCAAGGACGCGCAGCCGCAGCAGCTGATCGACGCGATCCGCGCGGTCGGCGCCGGCCACGGGCTGATCGCGCCGGAGGTGACGCGACGGCTGATCGCCCGCTTCGCGGAGGTCTCGCCGGCGGTCGAGCGGGCCGAGGAGCTGCACGACCTCAGCCCGCGCGAGCACGAGGTGCTGCTGCAGATCGCGCGCGGCCGCAGCAACGCCGAGATCGCCGCCGCGCTCGTCGTCGAGGAGAGCACCGTCAAGAGCCACGTCTCGCGGCTGCTCTCCAAGCTCGGCTGCAGCAGCCGCGTGCAGGCGGTGATCCTCGCCTACGAGGCGGGGCTGGTGACGCCCGGCGGCCAGCTCGACGGACCGTGAGCGCGCCCGTCGCCGGTGACGCCGGTCCGCGTCGGCGGACGCGGACCGGCGCCGGGCGAGCGGTGCCTCAGCCGGTCACGCCGGCCGGCTTCGTGGCGACCGTGCCCGGATCGACGCGGACGTCGGCGTGGGCGCGCTGCGCGCCGCCGCCGGGCGGCGTCGCGGTCGCGACGTTGCGCATGCGCTTGGTCGGGCGCGCGTCGCGGTCGACGCGCACCGTCAGGCGCAGCGTGCGGCTGCCACCGGCCTTGACCGTCACCGTCCAGCAGAGGCGGCCGTCGCGCAGGCGGCCGCCGTTGCCGTCGACGAGCGTCGCCTGGCGCGGCAGGCGGTCGCAGACGAGGACGTTGCGCAGCGCTCTGCCACCGCGGTTGCG
>DATIOB010000136.1:0-3803 GCA_035473605.1 Conexibacter sp. | reverse complement strand
GTCGATTCTGATCGAGGCAGGCCGCGCCGGCAACACGCTCGAGGCCGCCACCGTCTGCGAGCAGCTCCAAATCTCCGACGCCGAGCTGCGCGAGGACGTCAACGTCCTCAACGTCGTCAACTTCGGCGGCGGCTCCTACGTGCTCTACGCCGAGGTGCTCGAGGATGGCACGATCGAGTCCGACCCGGAGGCCTACGGCGACTCCTTCGCGCGCCCCGCGCGGCTGCTGCCGGTCGAGGCGAAGGCGCTCGTCGCCGCGATCGACCTGATCGGCGAGCACATCCCGGAGGGCTCGCTCGCGTCGGTCCGCGAGAAGGTCGTCGCCGCGCTCGGCGAGGATCCGATCAGAGAGGGCCTGCAGGTCGCCAGCGTCGGCGGCGACGACTCCGGCATCGCGCGCAGCGTCTCGACCGCGATCCGCGACAACAACCTGCTGACGATCGAGTACTACAAGGAGAACGAGGACGTCTTCTCCGAGCGGACCGTCGAGCCGTACGCGCTGATCAACGGCCGCGAGGGCTGGTACGTCGCGACCTACGACCCGGCCAGAGGCGGGGTCCGCCACTTCCGCCTCGACCGCGTCAAGCAGGCGACCGTCGAGCAGGGGACGTTCGAGCCGCGCGCCGAGGTCGATCCCTCGCGCGACGTCGAGGGCTGGCCGCGTACGGGCGAGGTCGAGGCGTCGAGGCGAGCGCGCGTCTGGATCTCGCCCGAGCGCGCGCGCTGGGCGCGCGAGGAGCGCTCGGTCGTAGAAGAGCTGGCCGACGGCGCGGTGATCGTCGAGCTGAGCTTCGCCGGCGTCGACTGGCTCGTGCGCGAGGTGCTGAAGGAGGCCGGCGACGCGGCCGTGCTGGAGCCGCAGGACGCGCGCGACGCCGTCAGGGCGGCCGCGAGCCGCCTCACGCGCGTCTGAAAGCGCGCGCCGCGGCCCGCAACCTACCCTGCGGTCGGCGGAGGTCGACTAGGCTCGCCCGCCATGAGCCGACGCGATCTGATCCGCATGACCGAGGAGGAGCTTGCGGCCTTCCTCGACGAGCAGCGCACCGTCGTCGTCGCGACGGTCGGCAGAGACGGCTGGCCGCACCTGATGCCGCTCTGGTTCACCATCCGCGACGGCGAGCTGTGGGCGTGGACGTACGCGAGATCGCAGAAGGTCAAGAACCTCGAACGCGACGACCGCGTCACGCTCCAGGTCGAGAGCGGCGAGCAGTACGACCAGCTGCGCGGCGTGATGGTGAAGGCGCGCGCCCGTCTGCACCGCGACGTCGAGACCGTCACGGCCTTCGGGCTGGAGCTGTTCAGACGCTACGGCGACGGCGCCGAGCCAGTTCCGGAGGTCGAGGCGATGGTGCGCGCGCAGGCGCCCAAGCGCGTCGCGCTCCAGTTCGTCGCCGCCGAGCCGTCCGTCACGTGGGACCACCGCAAGCTCGGCGGGGTCTACTGAAAGACCGCCCGCGAGGCCGCCCGCGCGCCGCGCGGGCCGCGGCGGCCCGTTAGGCTGAGCAGTCGCATGAACGAATTGAAGGGACTGATCCTCTCCGGGGGCAAGGGGACGCGGCTGCGGCCGATCACGCACACGAGCGCCAAGCAGCTCGTGCCGGTCGCCAACAAGCCCGTGCTCTTCTACGGCATCGAGGCGATGGCCGCGGCGGGCATCCGCCAGATCGGGATCATCATCGCGCCGGAGACCGGCGAGGAGATCCGCGAGGTCGCCGGCGACGGCGCGCAGTTCGGCGTCGAGATCACCTACATCCTCCAGGACGAGCCGCTCGGCCTCGCGCACGCGGTGCTGACAGCCGAGCCGTTCCTGTCCGACTCGCCGTTCGTGATGTACCTCGGCGACAACCTGCTGCAGGGCGGCATCCAGGAGCTGGTCGACGCCTTCCGCGCCAACGAGCCGGACGCGTTGATCCTGCTGACGCAGGTCGACGACCCCGAGAACTACGGCGTCGCCGAGCTCAACGGCGACGGCTCGGTGACGCGCCTCGTGGAAAAGCCGAAGGAGCCCGCGACCGACCTCGCGCTCGTCGGCGTCTACATGTTCACGCCGGGCATCCACGACGCCGCGCGCGCGATCAGACCGTCGAGACGCGGCGAGCTGGAGATCACCGACGCGATCCAGCACCTCGTCGACTCCGGCCTGCGCGTCGACCCGCACGTCGTGCGCGGCTGGTGGAAGGACACCGGGCGGCTCGACGACATGCTGGAGGCCAACCGTCTGATCCTCGATGCGATCGAGCCGCGGATCGAGGGCGAGCTGATCGACTCGACCGTCGACGGTCGCGTGATCGTCGAGCCGGGCGCGACGCTGATCCGCGCGACGGTCCGCGGGCCGGCCGTGATCGGCGCCGGCGCGAGGCTGACCGACTGCTACATCGGCCCGTACACGGCGATCGACGTCGACTGCGAGATCCAGAACGCGGAGGTCGAGCACTCGATCCTGCTGGCCGGCTCCTCCGTGCGCAACCTCGACGGCCGTATGGAGTCCTCGTTGATGGGGCGCAACGCGCGCATCCGCCGCGACAGCAGCCAGCCGCGCGCCTACCGCTTCATGGTCGGCGACAACTCGGAGATCGGCATTCCATGAGCCTTCGCCTCCTGGTGACAGGGGCGGGCGGGATGCTGGGGCAGGACGTCGTCGCCGCCGCCCGCGCCGCCGGCCACGAGGTGACCGCGCTCGCGCGCGCCGAGCTGGACGTGACCGACGGGACCGCCGTCGCCGCCGCGCTCGCCGCCGCCGCACCCGACGCGATCGTCAACTGCGCCGCCTGGACCGATGTCGACGGCGCCGAGCAGGACGAGGACGCTGCAGCCGCCGTCAACGTCACCGCGGCCGCCAACGTCGCGAGCGCCGCCGCCGACCTCGGCGCGCGGCTGGTGCACGTCTCGACCGACTACGTCTTCGCCGGCGACCGGCCGGCTGACGCGTCGCCGTACGTCGAGTCCGACGCGACCGGACCGCGGAGCGCCTACGGCCGCACCAAGCTCGCCGGCGAGCAGGCCGTCGCGGCCGCCGGCGGCTCGCACGCGATCGCACGCACCTCGTGGCTGTTCGGCACCGGCGGCGGCAACTTCGCCGCGACGATGCTGCGACTGGCTGCGGAGCGGGACGAGGTCACCGTCGTGAACGACCAGATCGGCTGCCCCACCGCGACCGCCCACCTCGCGCCGGCGCTGCTCGCGCTCGCGTTCGGCGACGCGCGCGAGGCGCAGGGGCTCTTCCATCTCGTCGGCGGCGGCGCGCCGGTCTCCTGGAACGGCTTCGCGACCGAGATCTTCCGCCAGGCGGAGGTCGCCTGCCGGGTGCTGCCGTGCACGACCGCCGAGATGCAGCGGCCGGCGCCGCGTCCCGCCTTCAGCGCGCTCGCCAGCGAGCGCGCCGAGTGCCCCCAGCTGCCGCCGTGGCAGCAGGGCCTGTCCGATTTCCTCAACGCACGAGAGGTGCACGCATGAAGCTGCTCGTCTGTGGCGGGGCCGGCTTCATCGGCTCCAACTTCGTCCGGATCCGCGTCCGTGAGCACGGCGACGAGGTCGTCGTGCTCGACAAGCTGACGTACGCGGGCCGCAGAGAGAACCTGCACGACGTGATCGACGACGTGCGCTTCGTGCACGGCGCGATCGAGGACCCGGCCGCGGTCGCCGACGCGATCGAGGGCGTCGACGCCGTCGTCAACTTCGCCGCCGAGACCCACGTCGACCGCTCGATCGCCGAGCCCGACGCCTTCGTGACGACCAACGGCCAGGGCACCTACGTGCTGCTGGAGGCCGCCCGCAAGGCCGGTGTCCGTTACGTCCAGGTGTCG
>DATIOB010000135.1:0-5722 GCA_035473605.1 Conexibacter sp. | reverse complement strand
GCTGCGGGCGGCGCGGCGCGCAGCGCGGGTGGCGACGACGCGCTGGCCGGCGGCGCGATCGTCGGCGGCGGCTGCGCGCTCGTGGTCCGCGACGGGATGACCGAGCTGGCCGGGATCGCCGTCGCCGCGGAGGCCCGCCGGCGCGGGATCGCCGCCGCAGTCACCTCCGCGCTCGCGCTGGAGGCGGCCGCCCGCGGCGCGACGCTCCCGTTCCTGACGCCGGGCGACGACGGCGCCGGCCGCGTCTACCGTCGCGCGGGCTTCGCCCCCGCCGGCGAGATGCTCCATATGGCGCTGCCGGACACGGCCTGACCCGCGCTCAGCGCGGCCGTCGCGCGTCGATGTTGAGGCGCACGTAGTCGAGCACGAGCGGTTCGCCGGCCGCCGCGAGCACGTCCGCGACGAAGCGGTCGCGCAGCGGCTCCGGCAGCCGCTCGACGTGCGGGTGCAGGCAGACGGTGCGGAGGAACTGCTCGGGCTCCGGCGGCGTCACGTCCCACGGCTGGAGCCACGTTCTGACCTCTTCGAAGCCGGCGCGCCGCAGCCGTTCGGCGGTCGGCTCGGCGTCGGCGTAGTGCCACGGGCCGTCCCAGCCGGCGAAGAACTCGGCGTAGGGATCCTGCGCCGCGACGGCGTCGGAGCCGCGGCGGAAGGCGGCGATGTTGCCGGCGCCGCCGCACTGGGCGATCAGCCGCCCGCCCGGCAGCAGCGCCGCGTGCAACCGTGCGAAGAGCGTGTCGTGATCTGCGATCCAGTGGAACACGGCACTGGAGAAGATCGCGTCGACGGGCGCGTCGAGCGTGAGCTGCACGAGGTCGGACTGCAGCACCGTCGCGCGCTCGCCGAGCAGCTCGCGTGCCGCGGCGACCATCGACGGCGCCCCGTCGACGGCGATCACCCGCCCGCGCGGCAGCCGCTCGATCAGCTTCAGCGTCACTCTGCCGGAGCCGCAGCCGGCGTCGAGGACGGTTTCGTCGCCGCGCAGGTCGAGGCGGTCGAGCAGCACGTCGGCCCATTCCTGATGCGGTGCGGAGACGCGGTGATAGGTGCGGGCGTCCCAGTCGGGCGTGGCCGAGCTCATGCTCACACGATCGCACGAAACGTCGCGCGGGCGGCGCGGCGGAGCGCGGCCGCGCCGACGACGGCGCATCGAGACGGGCTGCAATGTTAGGTTGCCCTAATGTCCCTCATCCGTTCCCTTCGCCTCGCCTGCGCCGCCATCGCGCTGGCGCTGGCGCTCGCCTTCGCCGCCTGCGGCAGCGACGACGACAGCTCCGAGACCTCCCCCGCCGCGTCGACGACCACCGGCACCGCCGCTGCTGAGGCCTTCCCCGTCTCGGTCAGACACAAGTTCGGCGTCACCGAGGTGCCGGCCGAGCCGAAGAGAATCGTCAGCGTCGGCCTGACCGAGCACGACACCGTGCTGGCGCTCGGCTACAGACCGATCGCGATCACGGACTGGTACGGCGATCAGCCCGGCGGCGTCTGGCCGTGGGCGAAGGAGGCGCTCGGCGACGACAGACCGGTCGTGCTCTCGTCATCCGACGGCTTCGAGTTCGAGAGAATCGCCGCGCTGCAGCCCGACCTGATCCTCGGCACCAACTCGGGGATGAGAAAGGGCGACTACGAGAAGCTGTCGGCACTGGCGCCGACGATCGCCGCCGCCGAGGGCAGCAGCGACTACTTCTCGCCGTGGGACGGGCAGGTCGAGCAGATCGCGCAGGCGCTCGGCAGAGCGGACGAGGGCAGAGCGCTCGTCGCGCAGATCAGACAGCAGTTCGCCGACGCGGCCGCGGAGCACCCGGAGTTCGCCGGCAAGACCGTCAGCTTCAACCAGAACGGCTTCTACGACGGGCTGATCTACTCCTACCCCGACGGTCTCAACACCGAGTTCCTCACCTATCTCGGCTTCAGAATCGACCCGCGCGTGACGGCGCTCGCGACCAGAAGAGGCGAGCAGGTCGGCGTCTCGGCCGAGCGGCTCGACGTGCTCGACAGCGACGTCGCGCTGTTCGCGACCGAGAGACCGGAGGACGTCACGAGACTGATGAAGGTGCCGACCTTCGGCAAGCTGAGAGCGGTCTCCGGCAACCACGCCGTCTACACCGACGGGACGCTGTCGGGCGCGATGTACTTCATGACGCCGCTGAGCCTCAGATACGTCGCCGAGAGACTGCCCGAGCAGCTGGCGCTCGCGGTCGAGGGCAGAGCGCCGCGCGAGCTCGTCGGCGGCGCAGAGGGCTGAGGGTCGGCGCGCCGCGCCCGCGCGGCCTGCCCCCGCGGGGGCGTACCCTCTGCCGATGGCGTACACCACGGCAGAGGGGCGGCAGCAGCTGCTCGACACGGTCGCCGAGGCGATCGAGGCGATCGGGCGGGCGCTGGCGCTGCTCGGGGTCGCCTACGAGGAGCTGGACGAGTCGCGCGGCGACGAGCTGGAGCGGCTGCTGTTCCGGCCCGCGCAGCTCGCCTACGGCCGTGCCCGCCGCGCCCACGGCGACTTCGCCGGCCGCGCCGGGCTGCCTGGGCGCGACTTCGCCCAGCCGCCGGCGCCGGCGGCCTGGCACGGCGCCCGCAACCTCGTCGAGGACGCGATCGACGAGCTGGGCGGCGCCGACGACACGCTCGCCGACCTGCAGGACTCGCTGCTGCCGGTCGAGGTCGGCGACCCCGAGCTGCGCAAGTCGCTCGCCGAGGTGCGCGAGCTGCTCGGCCCGTTGCAGGCCGGCGGCGACGAGCTGCTGCGCATGCTGTGGCGGTGAACCGCCGTTGGGAGTTCCACGGCGGGTGCTTCGCATTGGGAGTTCCACGGCGGCGCGCGGCGATCCGCCGCGTCGGTGGGAACTCCTGGGCCTGCGTAGCGTTCTGGCATCCGGCGGCGCTGAGATCCTTCGGAGGTCATGAGCGATGACGGGCCTCCCAGCGCTCCGCGGCATCCGCGGATCGAGCAGCGCTCGCTGCTGCTGCGGGGCGGCTCCGGCTCCGGGCTCGACCTCGGGCGGCTCCAGCGCGACGTCATCGGCGCGATCGAGCTGCCGCTGCGGCAGGCCGCCGCTGAGCAGGCGCTGCTGACGCAGGCGCGGCGCTCCGGCCTCGGGATCGTGCTGAGCGGGGAGACGTGGCGCAACCAGCTCGAGGTCGATCCAGTCGCGCGCGGGGCGGCGTTCGACGCGCTGCCGTACGCGCAGCCGGTGCCGCTGGAGCTGGAGCGCGGGCGGCTGTCGCCGGCGGCGCTGGCCGACTACGCCGAGCGCTGCCTCGACGCCCAGCTCGCCGCCGGCGCGACGCTCGCGACGACGCCCGCGCACGTGTTCGAGCGGGAGCTGGGGGAGGGGCGCGAGCACGATCTCGCGCTGGCGCGTGTGACGACCGCGATCTGGCGCGAGCGCCAGGCGTGGCGCCCGCCGCCGCAGCGCCCCGACGATCCGCCGCGCGAGCTGTACGCGGGGATCGCGGTGCGGGCTGCCGCGTTGACCGGCACGCACGCCTGCGACCCCGTCCCCGCACTGATCGAGAGGTACGCCGCGCTCTCCGTCGACGGCTACTGGCTCACCCTCTTCGACGGCGACGACTCCGCCGAGCAGCTCGGCGCCGCCACCGCGCTCGCGCTCGGGCTGCAGGAGGCGAGTGGACGGCCGGTCGTGCTGGCCGGCGCCGGCACGGTCCAGACGGCGCTGCTGGCGAGCGGTCTCGCGGCGGTGTGTACGGACGTTCACAACACCCGTCCGCAGTTCCCGCCGGCGCGCGACGACGACGGCGCGGTGACCGCGTTCGCGCTGCCGGTCTTCCATCCGGCGATCCTCGGCGAGCTTGCTCCCGGTGCGCCGCTCGCGGAGGCGCGCACGCGGCTGTTCGCGACCAACCCCTGCCGCTGCGGTGAGCACGTCGCCTACGAGCCGCCCCGCGGCCGCCGCGCGACCGTCGCCCACAACGCCTGGTGCCTGGCGGCCGAGGCGCGCGACGCGACCGGCCTGCTGCCCGTCTTCGACGAGGCGCGCCTCGGCGCCCGCCGCCAGCGTGCCGATCGCATGCGCGCACGGCTCGGCCTCGCGCCGCTGCCGGCCGGCTGGGCCGCCGTCGCCGCGGCCGCCGCGACCGTCCGCTCCGGCGCGATACGCGCCGAGACCGACGCCGGCGGCAACCTGCACGCGCTGTGAAGCGCGTGTGACGGCTCTTCCCGCCGGCCGCCGCGTCGATCAGAGTTCCCCGTCGTGCCAACCTCACCGCCCCCGCTCGGCAGCTCGCTCGACGCGGCGCCGATGTCGCGCCTGCACGTGCGCTTCTGGCTGCTCGCGGGCCTCGGGATCCTGCTCGACGGCTTCGACTTCTTCATCATCGGCGTCGCCAACCCGCTCGTCGCCCAGGAGTTCGGCATCAGCGCGGCGCAGAAGGGGCTCGTCTCGGCCGCCGCGATCGTCGGCGCGGTCTTCGGCGCCGGGCTGCTGGGCCCGCTCGGCGACAAGCTCGGCCGCCGTCGCATCTTCAAGTACGACCTGTGGCTGTTCGTCGTCTTCTCGCTGCTGTGCGTCGTCGCCTGGGACGTCTGGTCGCTGATCGCGTTCCGCTTCGTGCTGGGGATCGCGATCGGGCTCGACTACCCGATCGCGGCCAGCTACCTCGCCGAGATCCTGCCGTCGAAGACGCGGGGCAGATGGCTCGTCGGCGCCTTCAGCCTGCAGGCGGTCGGGATCCTGCTCGGCGCGCTCGTCGGCGTCGTCGTGTTGACGCTGCTGCCCGACGTCGAGTCGTGGCGGCTGATGCTCGGCTTCGGCGTCGTGCCGGCGCTGCTGATCATCTGGCTGCGGCGCGGCGTGCCCGAGAGCCCGCGCTGGCTGGCGCAGAACGGCCGCGACGAGGAGGCGCGCGAGGTCGCCGAGGCGCTCTGCGGCCACCCGGTCACGGTCACCGCCGCCGACCGCGCCCGCGAGGAGGAGCCGGCGGAGGGGCTGAAGGCGCTGCTGCAGCCGCGGCTGTTCTCGCGCCGCTACCTGCGCCGCACCGTCTTCACCGCCGTGCCGTGGTTCCTGATGGACGTCGCGACCTACGGCGTCGGCATCTTCACGCCGACGCTGCTGGCCGCGATGGCGCTCGCCGGCGCCGACGCGACCTTCCTCGCCGACGACGTGGCGGCGACGAAGGGGACCGCCGCGCTCGACCTCTTCCTCGTGCTCGGCTTCCTGCTCGCGATCGTGCTGGTCGACCGGCTCGGGCGCGTGCGGCTGCAGCTGATCGGCTTCGCGGTGATGGCGCCGGCGCTCTGCCTGCTCGCGCTCGCGGAGTCGCTCGACGGCGGCGGCGAGCAGCACATCGCGCTCGTGCTGATCGCCTTCGCGCTCTTCAACACCTTCATGAACATGGGGCCGAACGCGACCACGTTCGCGCTGCCGCCCGAGATCTTCCCGTCGGAGCTGCGCGCCGCCGGCCACGGCTTCGCGGCCGCCTGCGCGAAGCTCGGCGCCGCGCTCGGCGTCTTCCTCTTCCCGCTGCTGCTCGACGAGATCGGCACGAGCGCGCTGCTGCTGGTCGTCGCCGGCTGCTGCCTGCTCGCCTTCCTCGTCACGCTCGTGCTGCGGATCGAGCCGCTCGGACGGTCGCTCGACGAGGTCTCGGGCGCCGAGGCCGGCGCGCTCGCCGCGCGCGTCGCGCCGCCCTGAGGCGGTCCGCGACCGGAGCGGTCGCGGCGCCGATCGAGTACAAGGGAGGAGTCGATGCCCGCGCTCTCCCG
>DATIOB010000134.1:0-3115 GCA_035473605.1 Conexibacter sp. | reverse complement strand
ACGGTCCGCGCCGGCGCTCTGCCGACTCTCGTGCCCGTGAAGTAGTGCGCGAGGATCCAGCGGTGGCGCTTGCCCTGCAGCGCGTAGCCCTGCGCGCCGTACTGGCTCATGCCGACGCCGTGGCCGAAGCCGGCCCCTCTGACCGTCAGCTGCCGCTCGGCCGCGGCGGGCGCGGCGAGGACGGCGGCGGGCGCCGTCGCGGCGAGCGCGGCGGCGACGAGGACAGGGACGCGGCGATATCTGCTGAGCATGCCTCCATGACACCAGAGCGGCGCGGGAGTTGTGGCGCGGGAGCGCTGACGCCGCTGTGGTGCGGCAGGGCGGCGGGCGCGGCGCGCGCCAGCCTGGCGGGCGCCGCGCTCCCCACAGCGCGACGCCCACTGGCCTCTCTCCCCCCGAGAGCTTGTGCGCCTCAGGCGCTGTCCGCCGGCGTCTCGGCCTCGGCCTCGGCGTCGAGCCACGCCTCCAGCTCGCCGGCGGGCAGCGCGCGGCTGAAGAGGAAGCCCTGCAGCGCGTCGCAGCCGACCTCGCGCAGCGCCTGCGCCGTCTGCGGCAGCTCGACGCCCTCGGCGACCGTGCGCAGGCCGAGATCGTGCGCGAGCCAGACCGCCGCCCGCACGATCGCGACGTCGCGCAGGTCGCCCGGCACGCGCGCGACGAAGCTGCGGTCGACCTTCAGCTCGTCGAGCGTGACCCGCCGCAGCACCGCCAGCGACGAGGCGGCGACGCCGAAGTCGTCGAGCACGATCGCGACGCCGAGCGCGCGCAGCCGCTGCACCGTCGCCAGCGCCCGGCGCGGGTCCTGCGCGATCGCGCGCTCGGTCAGCTCCAGCTTCAGCCGCGCCGCCGGCACGCCGTGCTCGGCCAGCAGCCGCTCGACCTCGTCGGGCAGGCGCGCGTCGAGCAGGTTCGGCGCCGCGAGGTTGACGGCGAGCGTCAGGTCGCGGCCGTCGCGGTGCCAGGCGGCGAGCTGGCCGAGCGCCTCCCGCAGCACGACGCTCGTGAGCGTGTCGGCGAGGTCGGCGGCCTCCGCGACGAGCAGGAACTCGCCCGGCTCCATCAACCCGAGGTCGGGATGCTGCCAGCGCACGAGCGCCTCGACGCAGCTCACCTCGCCCGAGGCCTCGACCTGCGGCTGGTAGTGCACGACCAGCTCGCCGTCCGGTATCGCGGAGCGCAGCTCGTGGACGCGCAGCAGCAGCTCGCGGCCGGCGTCCTCGGCGCTGTCGCGGTACAGCTCATACCGCGAGCCGTGCCGGCGCGCGCGACGGGCGGCGAGGTCGGCCTCGTGCATCAGCTCGGGCCAGATCCCGTCGTCGGTGAACATCAGCGCGCCGCCGATGCTCGCGCGCAGCTGCGCCTCCTCGCCGCGCAGCGTCAGCGGCTCCTCGAAGGCGCGCTGGACGCGGGCGGCGAGCGCGGCGAGCCGCTCGACGGTCGCCTCGCGCTCCAGCAGCACGCCGAACTCGTCGCTCCACAGCCGCACGACGAGGTGCTCCCCGGCCATCGCGGCGCGCAGGCGCGGGCCGAGCGTCCGCAGCGCCTCGTCGCCGGCATCGCGGCCGAACTCGTCGTTGAGCGCCTGGAAGCGGTCGACGTCGACGACGAGCAGGCCTATCGTGCGCGGCGCGCAGTCGTCGAACAGCGCGTCGAGGCGCTGCTCGAGACGGCGGCGGTGCGGAAGGCTCGTGAGGGGATCTGTGAGAGTCGGCGTCATCGACGCGCGGGCTTCAGGAGTCGCGCCCGCCGCGGCACAGGGATGGGATCGGCGGCGGCGGGCGCGACAGCGGGGACGCTTGCGGAACGCACTATGGAGTGCGGACCTTGCAGTCCGCATGCAGTCGCAACGCCGCCCGCTCGCAGCGCCCTGCTGGCGGCGGAGCAGCGGAGAGTTCTGTACCGCAGCGGTACAGAACTCTCCGCTGCTCGGGCGCTCAGACCGCCGCGACCGCCGCGATCCGCGCCGCCACCGCCGGCGCGCCGGCCGCCAGCGCGGCCGTGCGCGCCTGCTCCAGCCGCGCCTCGCCCGCGGCGCGGTCGCCGAGCAGCAGCTCCAACAGCCCGAGCGCCTCGGCGACCGGGCCGAAGTAGCCGGGCAGGAAGACGACGGCGTGGCGCTCGGCGTACGGCGTCAGCAGGCTCCGCAACGGCGCCGCGCGGCCGGCGTCGCCGAGCAGCCACAGGACCGCCGCCAGCGCCGTCCAGGTGAACAGCGCCAGCCCGTTGCTGCGGTCGAGCGCGCCGAGCCCGTCGGCGTCGTGCGGCAGCGGCGCCAGCAGCTCGGCTGCGGCGTCGGACTCCTCGCCGCCGGCGTACAGCAGCGCGGCGCCGACGCGCACCGCGACGAGGTCGGGGCGGCGCTCGGCGATCTCCGCGAGCGCGCTGATGTCGGCCGGCGCGACGTGCGGACGGCCGGCGAGGCGGTGCACCAGCTGCTCGAGCGCGAACGGCTCGCTCGGGACCGGCTGGTCGCCGCCCTCGCGCAGCGCCGCGGCGCGCAGCCGCTCGGCCCGCTCCCAGTCGCCGGCCATCGCCGCGAGCATCGCGTCGGCCTCGCCGGCCCAGCGCAGGAAGCGCGGGTCGCCGAGCTGACGCGCGAGCGTGCGCGCGACCGCCAGCTCCTCGCGCAGGCTCTCGAAGCGGCCCAGCTCGCCGAGCAGCGGCAGGCGCGTCGCGATCGCGGCGATCTCGCCGGCGCGGTCATGCGCTGAGCGCGCGTCGTCGAGCAGCCGGCCCGCGAGGATCAGCCGCTCGGCGGTCCGCGCCGGCTCGGCGTCGACGCGGATCTCGGCCTGCTCGACGACCCGCCGCGTCAGCGCCGGCGTGCGCGGGCCGACGAGCGCGCGGGCACGCTGCAGCAGCTCCAGCGCGCCGGAGGGGTCGGGATCCCACGAGCGCTCCAGCGCCAGCCGCGCGAGCAGCTCGGCGTGCAGGTCGGGCTGGTCGGGCGGCAGCGCCCGCTCGGCGGCGGCCAGCGCGTCGACGACCTTCTGCGCCGCCGGTCCGAGACCGCGGTTGACGCTCCCCTCGCCGAGCACCGCGAGCCCGAGCGCCGCGCGCGCGGCGAGCACCGCGTCGCCCTGCTGCTGCGCCAGCCGCAGCCCCTCCGCGTAGG
>DATIOB010000133.1:0-19931 GCA_035473605.1 Conexibacter sp. | reverse complement strand
CTGCTTGAGGAAGCGCTGGAACTCGCTGGCGAGGCGATCCCCCGAGGGGAGGTCGCGCGGGTCGAGCGGCTCGTCCTCCTCGTCGGCGGCGCGCTCGAGGCGCTCGACGAACGCCTGCACGTCCGGATCGCTCTGGACGGCGAGGTTGACCTGGCGCTCGTAGTCACCGGCGGCGCTCTCCAGCTCGGAGGCGTCGACGGAGACGCCGACGAGCCCCTCCAGCTTGCGCACGAGCGCCAGCGCGGCCTTCGGGTTCGGCGCCGAGGCGATGTAGTGCGGGACCGACGCCCACAGGCTCGCGGACGGGATCGCCGCGTTCTGGCAGGCGGCCTGCAGCACGCCGACGATGCCGGTCGGGCCCTCGTAGCTCGTCGGGGTCAGCTGCAGCCGCTCGACGAGGCCGGGGTCGGAGGAGAGGCCGCTGATGCCGATCGGGCGCGAGTGGGCGACGTCGGCGAGCAGCGCGCCGAGCGAGACGACCATCTGCACGCCGAGCGCCTCGGAGAGGTCGAGGATCAGCTGGCAGAAGGTCCGCCAGCGCATCGACGGCTCGCTGCCGGTCAGCAGGATCAGGTCGCGCGGCGCGCGCGGCACGCGCGCCTCGTAGATCTCGACCTCGGGCCATTCGATCTTGCGGGTCAGGCCCTCGACGAGCTTGACCTGCGGCCGCGTCGCCTGGAAGTCGAAGAACTCCTCCGGGTCGATCGTCGCGAAGCGTGTGGCGCCAAGTGCGGTTCCGACGAACTGGAGCGCGGTGGTGGCGGCGTCGCCCGCGTCGTTCCAGCCCTTGAACGCACAGACGAGGGCGGGGGCACGGAGCCCGTCCGGCCGGCGTTCCCATTGCAATGGCTGCATCGGTTCAAAGTAGTACATGATGGGCGGGTGAACGCCCCTCTCACCGTCAGCGCGCTGCGCCCCGGAACCCAGATCGACGGGGTCTTCGCATGCACGCGAAAGGACCGTCTGCTGAGCCGCGCGGGCACGCCGTACCTGGCGCTGGAGCTGCGCGACCGCACCGGAACCGTGCAGGCACGGGCCTTCAGAGACGCCGACGTGCTTGCCGGCCGCTTCGAGCGCGGCGAGCTGGTGCGCGTCGCCGGCCGCGTCGAGCGGTTCCGCGACGAGCTGCAGATCGAGGTCGCCGCGATCGCGAGAGCGAACCCGGCCGACGCCGACCCGGCCGCCTTCCTGCCGAGCGCCTACCGCGACCTCGACGAGCTCGACGGCTTCCTCGAGCACCTCGCCGGCGAGGTCTTCGACACGGGTCTCAAGGCGCTGCTGAGCGACCTGCTCGGCGACGCCGAGCTGCGCGCCGCCTGGCGCCGCGCGCCGTGCACGCGCGCCGGCCACCACGCCTACCTCGGCGGTCTGCTGGAGCACACGGTCGCGGTCGCGACGCTCGCGCAGGAGACCTGCCTGCTGCACGTCAAGCTCGACTCCGACCTGCTGATCGCCGCCGCGCTCGTGCACGACCTCGGCAAGACGCGCGAGTTCACCTACGGCGCCGAGTTCGGGATCAGCGAGGAGGGTCGGCTGCTCGGCCACGTGCAGCTCGGCGTGCAGCTGCTGTCGCAGCGGGCGGCGGCGATCCCGCAGCTGCCGCAGGAGCGGCTGCTGGCGCTGCTGCACTGCGTGCTCAGCCACCACGGACCGGACACCGCGCCGGGCCGGCGCTTCGCCTCGCCGGAGGCGCTCGCGCTCGTGCGCATCAACGCACTCGACGCCAGCGTGAAGGGCGCCCTGGAACACGGGCTCAACCCGACCTTCGGGTCTTGAAACCCGCTTAGAGGCAATTCGCGCAAAAGCGTGAAAGGGTTCCGCCAATGGCGGACGGTCACCTCATCCTCATCGCGGGTGCGCTGCTGTTCGCCGGCATCGCCGCATCGCTGCTGGCCGGGCGGCTGCGGCTGCCGTCGCTCGTGCTGTTCCTCGGCATCGGCATGGCGGTCGGCTCCGACGGCCTCGGCTGGGTCGACTTCAGCAACTACGAGCTGGCGCGCGAGATCGGCATCATCGCGCTCGCGCTGATCCTCTTCGAGGGCGGCCTGACGGCCGGCTTCGGCGAGATCCGCCCGGTGCTGCGGAACGTCGTCAGCCTGGCGCTGTTCGGCACGCTGATCACCGCCGCGATCTGCGGCCTGGCGGCGACGTGGCTGTTCGGGTTCACGCTGCTGGAGGGCCTGCTGATCGGCGCGATCGTCTCCTCGACCGACGGCGCCGCGATCTTCGCGCTGCTGCGCGGCTCCTCGCTGAAGAAGAAGCTCGGCCGCACGCTGGAGGGCGAGGCCGGCATGAACGACCCGATCGCGGTGCTGCTCGTCGTCGGCTTCATCGACTGGATCGAGAAGCCCGACTACGGCATCGTCGACATGCTGTGGCTGTTCGTGACCGAGGTCGGGATCGGCGTCGCGATCGGCGGGATCGTCGGGCTCGGCGCCGTGCAGCTGTTCCAGCGCTTCCAGCTCGCGACCCCCGGCCTCTACCCGGTCGCCTCGATCGCCAGCGCCGCGCTCGCCTTCGGCGCCGCGGACGCCCTGCACGGCTCCGGCTTCCTCGCCGTCTACCTCGCCGGCCTGGCGCTCGGCAGCGCGCACATCCCCGCCAAGCACACGATCACCTCGTTCCACCAGGGGCTGGCGTGGGTCGCGCAGCTGACGATGTTCCTCGTGCTCGGCCTGCTCGTCTTCCCGAGCCAGTTCGGCGACATCTGGCTGGAGGGAACGGTGCTGGCGCTCGTGCTCGCCTTCGTCGCGCGCCCGATCGCCGCCTACCTCGCCTCCGGACCGGGCTTCAGCTTCGCCGACCGCACCGTGCTCGGCTGGGCCGGCCTGCGCGGCGCGGTGCCGGTCGTGCTGGCGACCTTCCCGGTGCTGGCCGGCGTCAACAACAGCGCCGACTTCTTCGACATCGTCTTCTTCGCCGTGCTGCTGTCGACCGTGCTGCAGGGATCGAGCTTCGAGGCGCTCGCGCGCAAGCTCGGTGCGACGGCCGACGCGCCGACGCTGACGACCAGCGCGCTGTCGGAGACCGGCACGATCCGCCAGCTCGGCGCCGACTCGGTCGAGTACGAGGTGCTGGGCGACGACGCGATCGTCGGCCTGCGGATCCGCGACCTCGAGCTGCCGCGCCAGGCGGTCGTCAACCTGATCGTGCGCGACGAGCAGGCGGTGCCGCCGCGCGGCTCGACGAAGGTGAAGGCCGGCGACCGCCTGCACGTGCTGATCCGCCGCGAGGCGCTGCCGCTGATGCGCGAGCTGACCGACCGCTGGCGCAGCGGCCCGATCGGTCCCAGACCGCGCCCGAAGCGGATCCCCGAGGGCCACGCGCCGGTCTTCCACGTGCGCCCGTGGATCCCGGCGCAGGACGGCGACCCCGTCACGACGACCGCGGTCGCCGGCCGCACGGTGGTCGACCGCGTCCGCACGCGCCGCGACATGCCGGGCGCGCTCGTCGTGCTCGACGACGGCTACTACGCCGTCACCGGCCCCGTGCTCGCACTCGGCCGCGAGCAGCTGCTGAGCCAGTGGGTCCGCCGCCGAGCACGCGCGGCGAGAGACGACTCCGAGCGGCTGTGGTGGGAAGAGGTGCTGGGGGCGCTCGCGCTCTAGCCAGCGGCGACGGCCTCGGCTGGAACCGCCTGCGCCGGCGCCAGCCGCACCGGCCCCAGCGCGGCGGCGACGCCCGCCGCGGCGGCGGCCGTGATCGCGATGAACCACCAGCCGTCGCGGAACGCGCTCAGCGGCTCGGCGGCGCTGGTCGGGTCGCCGAGCAGCGCGACGAGGATCGCGACGCCGAGGACGGCGCCGAGCTGGCGCGACATCGTGAAGACGGCGGTGCCGGTCGCGAAGCGAGCCGGCGGCAGCGAGGCCGCCGCGGCGCTGGAGAGCGGCGCGAGCGTGAAGCCGACGCCGACGCCGCCGACGCACCAGGCCGGCAGCAGCACCGACCAGTAGACCGGCTCGGCCTCCATTCGCCACGCCGCCCACGCGGCGCTGAGCGCGAACAGCGCGCAGCCGAGCGCGGCGATCGTGCGCTGGCCGTGGCGGACGGCCAGCCTGCCGCCGGGGACGGCGGTCGCGGCGGCGAACAGCGGGCCGGGCGTCAGCGCGACGCCGGCGTGCAGCACCGACCAGCCCCAGACGTCGGTCAGGAACAGCACGTTGGCGAGCAGCGTCGCGGCGAAGGCGGTCGTGAACAGCAGCACGGCGAGGTTGGCGAGCGCGAACGAGCGCACGCGCAGCATCGGCAGCTCGACGAGCGGCGCCGAGCTGCGCGCGCAGTGCGCGACGAAGCCGACCAGCCCGAGCGCGGCGGCGGCGAGCGCGGCGACGGTGCGCGGGTCGCCCCAGCCCCACTCCGGCGCCTGCACGAGCCCGAGCGACAGCAGCGCGACGGCGACGACGAGCAGGACGGTGCCGAGCAGGTCGGGACGCTTCGCGGTCTGGTCGCGCGCCTCCGTCAGCACACGCGCGGCGAGCAGCACGGCGGCGATCCCGACCGGCACGTTGACGAGGAAGACGAGGCGCCACGACAGCTCCGTCAGCAGACCGCCGAGCGGCGGCCCGGCGGCCGCGGCGACGCCGCCGACCGCGGCCCAGACGCCGATCGCGACCGGCCGCTTCTCAGGCGCGAACGCCGGCAGCAGCAGCGCCAGCGAGGTCGGCATCAGGAAGGCCGCGCCGACCGCCTGCAGCACGCGCGCGGCGACCAGCAGCTCGACCGACGGCGCCAGCCCGCACAGCGCCGAGGCGAACGTGAAGAGCGCGATCCCGCCGGTGAAGGCGCGGCGGCGGCCGACGCGGTCGGCGATGCGGCCGGCCGGGACCAGCAGCGCGGCGAAGACGATCGCGTAGGCGTTCAGCACCCACGAGAGCCCGCCGAGCGAGCTGCCCTCGAAGTCGCGCGCGAGGTCGGGCATCGCGACGTTGACGATGAAGAGGTCGAGGTTCGCCATGAAGACGGCGATCGAGACGACGGCGAGCACGCGCCCAGGGCGCTGCGCGGATGGCATGGCGGGCCTTCCTCCTTGCATTTTGCAACTGACTCGCCGGCCACCGTAGCCGGCGCCGTTGCGATTTGCAAGCAGCGGGCGCTACGATGGACCCCTGATGCCGTACCGCTCCTTCGACGACCAGAACTGCTCGATCGCGCGCACGCTCGCGATCGTCGGCGAGCGCTGGACGCTGCTGGTGCTGCGCGAGGTGCTGCTCGGCCGCCGCCGCTTCGAGGAGATCAGACGCGGCCTCGGGGTCGCCAGCAACATCCTCAGCGACCGGCTCGCGACGCTCGTCGAGCACGGCGTGCTGACGCGCGAGGGCGACCCGCCCGAGTACCGCGTGACCGAGAAGGGCCTGGACCTGCAGCCGGTGCTGATCACGCTGATGCAGTGGGGCGACCGCTACACCGCCGGTGACGCCGGCCCGCCGGTCGTGCACGTGCACAAGGCCTGCGCCCACGACGCCGCGGCGAGACTGCACTGCGCCCACTGCGGCGAGACGATCGGCCCGCGCGACGTGCGCCTGCGGCCCGGTCCCGGCGCGAACGAGCAGCAGCTGGCCACGCTCGGGAAGCCCTGAGCGTTCGGCCCTGTTGCTGAGCGCTTAACTCGACAATCCTGTGCAAATCCCGCCGCCGTCCGGTGGGACCTGACTGCGCGGGGATGCGAAGTCGACTGGGAGCACGAACGTCTGGGAGGGCGCTCGAGATGCGACAGGTCGACGGATCGACGGGAGCACGCTGGCGCGCCGCGCGCCGCGCGCTGACTGCGGTGGCGCTGCTGACCACGGTGACGTGCGCGCCGGCGAGCGCCGCGCCATCGGCCGCGCAGAGCGACGCGGCCGCCTGCCCGGCCGCGAACGCGATGCCGACGGCGACCGTCTCCGCCGCTCGCTCCGAGCAGGCGCTGCTGTGCCTGATCAACCGCGAGCGGGCCCATGCCGGCGCGCGCCCGCTGCGCGCCAACCGCTGCCTCGCGCGCGCCGCCGAGGGGCACGCGCGCGACATGGTGCGGCGCCGCTACTTCCAGCACAGCTCACCCGACGGACGCGACTTCGCCGCGCGGATCCTCGCGACCGGCTACGCGCCCCCCTCCGCGCGCTGGACGGTCGGCGAGAACCTCGCGTGGGGAGCCGCGCCCGCCGGCGATGCGGCCTGGGTCGTGAACGCCTGGATGAACAGCCGCGCCCACCGCGAGAACCTGCTGCGCGGCTCCTTCCGCGACATCGGTCTCGCCGCCGTCGCCGGCGCGCCGGTCGGCGGCGACGGCCCGCGCGCCACCTGGGCGGCGGAGTTCGGCGCGCTCAGCGGCGGGCGCGGTCGCTGCGGCTGACGGCAAGCTCCGTTGCAGCCGGACCTCCGAACGGCGGCCGTGCAGCCGGGGCGCCATACTAGATCGGGTGACCCCCGCCAGACCCACGGCGGAAGCATCCGACGCTCGGCTCGCCGAGGCGCTGGCTCCCCTGCGTGCCAATCCGGCCCGCACGGCGATCCTGCTCGACATCGACGGGACGCTCGCGCCGATCGTGCGCTATGCCGACGACGCGCACGTGCCCGAGACGACGCGCTCGCTGCTGATCGAGATCGCGCGCCGCTACGGCTACGTCGCCTGCGTCAGCGGCCGCCGTTCCTCCGACGCCCGCCGGATCGTCTCGATCGGGACGATCTCCTACATCGGCAGCCACGGCACCGAGCTGCTGAGAGCGGGCGGGATCGAGCCGGTCCTCGACCCGGCCGTGCGCGACTGGGGCCGGCGGATCCAGGCGTTCGGGCGCGAGGCCGACAACGCCGAGCTGCGGCGGCTGCGGGTGCGGATCGAGGACAAGGGCTCGATCGTCGCCTTCCACTGGCGCGGCGCGCCGGACGAGGAGGCGGCGCGTGCCGCGATCGACACGATCGCCGGCCGCGCCGAGCAGAGCGGGCTGCGCACCCATTGGGGCCGCAAGGTGCTGGAGGTCCGCCCGCCGGTGCGGATGGACAAGGGCGCCGGGATCCTCAGCTTCCTCGAGCACGCCGAGCTGGACGCGGCGCTGTACGTCGGCGACGACGTGACCGACCTCGACGCCTTCCGCGCGCTCGGCGAGATGCTCGCCGAGGGGCGCGTGCGCCACGCGCTGCGCGTCTGCGTCGCCTCCGAGGAGGGGCCGAGCGAGCTGGCGGAGGAGGCCGACCTCGTCGTCGACGGAACCGACGGCGTGCGCCACCTGCTCGAGCGGCTGCTCACCGACGATCACACCACCTGAGCGACGCAGGCGACGGCGATGCGCTTCACGGACTTCCTCAAGGCGACCGTGTTGACGAGCGCCGCCGCGGCGACCGTGCTCGCGGCGCTGACCGCCTTCGCCGCCAGCCGCGCCGACGACCCGCTGCTGGTGCCGTTCGCGGCCGGCTGGTGGATCCTCGCCGGCAGCGTCGGCGTCGTGCTCGGCAGACGCGCCGAGACCTCGTCGCCGATCGCGCGGCTGCTGGCCGACGCGAGATCGTCGCAGTCGCTGCCGGAGGTGAGCCCGGCGCGCGTGCTCGTCAACCGCCTCTGGCCGCTGCTGGCCTGCACCGTCGCAGCCGGCGTGCTCGCCCTCTTCTTCCCGCAGATCGCGGCGATCGCGGCCGGCTTCGCGATCATCTGGGCGCTCTCGTGGCGCCAGCAGGACGCGGCGGTGACCGCGGTCGAGGGGCGCGACGGCGTCCGCTACTACGTCGAGCGGACCTCGCCCTTCAGAGCGATCCAGCTGATTCGCACCCCGGGCTTCCGCTCGAACGAGGTGTGGGAGATGGAGGAGTCGCCGACCAGCTGAGGGTCGTCGCGCGGTGGCCGGCCGCGCCCGTCGACTAGATTCGCCCGCGATGGGCGGCATCGACATCCTCCTCGTCTCGCTCGGCACGACCGCCGGCTGGCGCGGCGCCGACGAGCAGCTCGCCGCCGCGATCGCCCGTGCGGGGGCGCGCGTCGAGGTCGCACCCGCCGGTCCGGTGCCGCGCGTGCGGACCTTCGCGCTGACCGACCTCGTGCAGGCGCGCGCCTGCCGCGCCGCCGCGCAGCGCGGGATCGCCGCGCACGCGCCGCGCGGCGTGATCTACAGCTCGGCCACCGCGGCGCTGCTGGCGCCCCGTCCGGGCGCGATCTGGTTCGACTCGCCGGCGCTCGACAACCGCCCCGGCCGCCACGGGATCTGGCAGCGGCAGGTCGAGCCGCGGCGGATGGCGGCCGCGAAGCTGCTGCTGCCGATGAGCGAGGGCAGCCTCGCGCCGCTGCCGGCGCACGTGCGCGCCGCGACGCCCGCGGTCGTGCTGCCGGTGCCGGTCGAGCCGTCGCAGCCGGCGGCCGCGACCGGCGACACGACGCACGCCGAGGCCGGCGCGCCCACGGCGCCCGCCCGCGACGTCGCCGCGCTCGCCTACGCCGCCGATCCCGTCAAGAAGGGCCTCGACCGCATCCTCGCCGCCTGGGCGGCGGCGCGACGGCCGGGCGAGAGGCTGCTGGTCGCCGGCCAGAGCGGACCGCTCGGCGAGGGCGCGGAGGGCACGGGGCTGCTGGCGCCGCAGGAATACCGCGCGCTGCTGCGGCGGGCGCGCGTCTTCGTCGCGGCGCCGCTGCGCGAGGACCACGGGATCGCGCAGCTGGAGGCGCTCGCCGACGGCTGCCGGCTCGTGACGACGCCGAGCGCCGGCGCCTACCCGGCGCTGGAGCTGGCCCGCCGGCTCGATCCGCGCTACGTCTCCGAGGACCTCGCCGGCGCGCTGCGCGCCGCGCTCGACGACGCGCAATCGGCTGGCGCCGATCTCGCACAACCGACCAGCGCGGACGACGACTACGCCGCCCGCGCCGCCGAGCTGCTCCTCCCGTACCGCCGCGCCAGCTTCGACACGGCGGTCCGGGAGCAGGTGCTGCCGCTGCTGCTCGGCGGTTAGCGCACGCGCACGGGCAGCTTCGCGCCCGCGACCTTCAGCGTGTAGCTGCCGCGCACGATTCTGCGCGTCGCCTTCAGGTTGCCGACGCGGCCCTTCGCGTAGGTGCGGCCACCCCGCACCAGCGACGCCTTCGCCGTCTTCTTCACGGCCGCCTTGCGAGCCGAGCTTCTGCCCGCGTAGGTGACGACGCAGGTCACTCTCGACCCGCCTCTGACGGTGCAGGTGACGAGCGCGTCGCGGCCCTTGTCGCCGGTCGCGCCCTTCGCGCCGGTCGCACCGATGTCGCCCTTGTCGCCCTTCGCGCCGTCGGCGCCGGCCGAGCCGGTCGCACCGTCGCTGCCGGCCGGGCCGGCGGGGCCGTCAGAGCCGACCGGTCCGACCGGCCCGTCGACGCCGGTCGGACCCTGCGCGCCGTCTCTGCCGGCCGCGCCGTCGGCGCCGTCGCTGCCGGGCGTGCCGGGCTCACCGGGGGCGCCGGGCTCGCCCGGGTTCCCCTGGTCCCCTCTGTCGCCCTTCGGCAGGCCGGTGCTGTTCGCGCTGACCGTCACCGTGTGGCGCGCCTCGGCCGTGTTGGCGGCGAAGACGAAGCGGGCCGTCGAGGTCGCGTCGGCGCGCTGCGGCGCGAACCGCACCAGCAGCGTGCACGACTCGCCCGGAGCAACCGTCGCGTTCGTGCAGGAGTCGGCCGCGACGACGAAGTCGCCGACCGGGCCCTCGACCGTCTCAATCCGCTTCAGCGACAGCTCGAGCGGCTCGTCACCGGTGTTGGCGACGCGCAGCTCCTGCGCCGGGCCGAACGTCGTCGCCGGCTGCGGCGCGAAGGTCGGCGCGGTGATCCACGCCTTCGGACCGGGCGCCGTCGAGGCGACGACGGCGATCGTCTTCTGCGCGCGGATCGGCGCCAGATCGTCGCCGACTCTCATCGAGTCGGCCTCGGCGACGACCGCGACCTGGCCGGTCTTGAGCGCGGTCAGCGACCCCGTCGCGGGATCGAGCAGCGCGACCTTGCCGGCCTCGCGCGCCGCCTCGACCGCCTCCTCGCCGCTGCCGATCGCCAGCTCGGCGGAGCCGCTCCAGCGGATCGACGCCGGGTAGCGCAGCGGCACCCGCCGCGTCCCGTTGGAGACGCCGGAGGGCTGCACCAGCTCGCCGCCCAGCGGCGCGCTCGCGCCGACCTCGAGCTCGGCCGGAGCCTCCAGCGAGATCTCCTGCGCGAACGGGCGCACGTCGATGGTGAGCCAGTCGCCGTCGGCCTTCTCGGCACCGTCGACGCTCCAGCGCATCCAGCCGGTCATGCCGCCGCGGTCGGGCGTGCCGTACGGCGACTTGCCCGACGACGGGAGCACGACGTAGGGGACGCCCTCGATCCGGTCGACGTTGACGATCTGTGCGTGCGAGCCGGCCATCGCGACGCCCTTGCCGCCGCTCTCGTCACGGAAGTCGGACAGCATCCGCTCGATCAGCGCGACCTCCTTGCGGTCGCCGAGCTGGCTGGCGTCGCCGGGGTCGGGGTCGTTGGTCGGGTGGTGGGCGAAGACGAGCACGTTGTCGATCGCGTCGTCCCTCGACGCGTCGTCGAGCGCCGCCTGCAGCATCGGCAGCTGCTCGTAGTCGGAGCCGCGCAGCGAGCCGCGCGTCGAGTTCAGCAGCACGACGCGCGTGCCCTTGTGGTCGAACGTCCCGTACGGTCTGCCGAACTGCGCCTTCCACGCGTCGAGGTCGTCGGTGCCGTACGACTCGTGGTTGCCCGGCACGTAGTAGCAGGGGACCGTGTTCGCAGTCGGCGCCGGCGCCGGCGTGCCGGCCTCGACGAGGTTGCAGCCGGCTTCGCTCAGCACTCTTCTGGCCAGCTCGACGTCGGCCGGGTAGCCGGTGTCGACGATGTCGCCGTTGAGCACGACGAAGTCCGGTCTCTGCGCGCGGATCCGCTTCATCGCGGCGGCGGTGACCGGCACCAGCTCCTGGTTGGCGGCGGTGAACTGGATGTCGGAGAGCGTCGCGAACTGGAAGCGCTCGCCGCCGGCGGCCGGCAGTCTGCCGTCGGCGTCGATCAGGCGGTCGGCCTGCAGCGGCGGCTCGGCCGGCGTCTCGATCTCGCTCGGCACGTCGACCTGCAGATCGTCGATCACGAGCGAGCCTCTGTACTGCCTCGCCGCCGCCGTCTCGATGAAGCGGATGTTGTCGAGCCGCACCGGGTAGACGACGCCGCTGGCCGGCAGGGAGGCGGTCACCTTCACCCAGCCGGCTCTCGTCAGGTAGTCGCCGCGCAGGTCGAGGGTTCTGCCGGCGGCGCTCGAGGAGTCGCGCAGCGACAGCGTCGGCCACTGGCCCTGCGCGTCGCTCTTGACCCAGACGGAGACGCGCAGCGGCTGGCCCGGCAGCGAGATCTGCGTCAGCGCGCGGGCGCCGGCGCTGCGGGTCGCGGTCGCGGCGGTGAAGTCGTAGTCGACTCTGAGGCCGTTGCCGGTGCGGCCGTCGGGGACGATCGAGATCGCGCCGCTCGGCGAGCGGTCGTGACGGAAGGTCCAGTTGGCGGCCGAGTCGAACTCGTCGAGCGTGATCGTGTCGAAGCCGACCGTGATCGGCACCGTCACCTGCTCGCCGCCGACCGAGACCGTCAGGATCGTCGCGCCGTTGGCCTTCGGCGTCACCTTCAGGCCGGTGCCCGACGGCTGGATCGTGACGATCGAATCGTCGTAGTCCAGCTCCGCGTCGAGCGGGTCGATCGCGGCTGCGAAGCCCTCGCCGTCGCGGCCGGTCAGGTTCAGCACCGTCGCGCTGCTGCTCGTGTCCGTGAACGAGAGGCGACGACGCGAGGGCTCGACCTCGGCCAGCTCGCCGAGCACTCTGACGGCGAGCGACGCCTGGACCGTATCCGTCGTCGCGCGCACGCGGATGTGGCCGAAGACGTTCTCCGGCGCCTTCAGGAGGCCGCCGGGAACGGCGCCCTCGTTGGCGCTCCAGCGCACCTCGCCGCGCGGCAGCGCGACCGGGCCGCCGTTCTCGTCGACCGCTCTGGCGCCGAGCGTGCGGTGCAGGCCCGGGAAGACGCGCGCCTGCTCGCCCGAGGGCGAGACGACGAGCTGGTCGGCGACGCCGCTGCCAGGCGCGAGGAAGAGCCCGATGCCGTTCGGCGTCGCGCGCTCGCTGCCGTCCGAGGGCGTGTTGCGAACGGTCGGCGCGGCGGCGCCGAGCGGCCGCGCGATCAGCGTGCTGGAGCCGCCGCCGTCGAGGTTGACGGCGTCGTCGGCGCCGACCGACTTCAGCAGCTCGCCCATCTCGGCCAGTCTCGGACCGAGCACCGCCGTCTGGCGGCCGTCGGCGACCGCGAGGTACATCGTGCGGCGGTCCTCGGAGAAGCCGACCGCCGTGCGCGGCGCGTTGGACTGGTCGCCCTGCGGCTGCACGACGCCGTCGTCGACCAGCGGCTGCGCGGCGCCGATCGCGAACGCGAGGTCGTCGACGCCGTCGCCGTTCAGTCTGTACTGGAAGTCGACCGCGTCGCCGACGCGCAGCGCGCGGATCGCCTCCGCGCCGGCCTCGCAGCCGACGAGCGCGACGGTGTTCGCCGGCAGCGTCCCCTCGCCGGCGCCGGCCGGGTCGACCGAGACGACGACGCCGTCGGTGACGATCGCCTCGGCGCGGTCGCTGCTGGCGCCGGTCGCCAGCGCGCGCGAGTAGGCGCCCCAGTTCGAGGTGAACGCGGCGATCGTGCCGGCGCCCTCGCCGAGCGCGTCGAACGAGCGCACCTGCGCTCTGACGTCGCCGGGGAAGGTCGCGGTCGCCTCCAGCGCCAGCGATGTGAGCTGGCCGAGGCGGTCGTCGCTGACGCCGACGACGGTCTCCGGGCTGCCCGACTTGACGACCCTGCCGCTTCTGATCGCCGGCCGCAGCGCGGCGCCGGAGTTGCCGATGTCGAAGAAGTCGCCGTTGACGCCGGCGATCGCGCCCGACGCTCTCGCCATGCTGGAGAGCGGCGCGGCCTGGCCGACGTGCTCGGCCATCAGCAGGTCGGTCGTGACGGCCTCCTCGGCGAGGTCGACCGTCAGGATCTGGGCATCGGTCCAGCCGCTGGGGCTGAGCGTCTCGAGGTGGCGCAGCTCGATGCCGGGGCCGATCTGCTCGCGCGCGTCGGTCAGCGTGAGCGGATCGGCGGCGAGCGCGGCGCCGGGCGCTGCGAGCGCGACGACGGCGCCGGCGGCGAGCGCCGCGCGCAGCCGGCGGCGCACCGACGGCAGGGGGATGGGATTCACGAAGAGGTCTCCTGAAAGAGGGCGGACGGGGGTGCGGCCGGCCGCGCGAGGAGCGCGACCGGCCGCGGTGCTGTGCGTCTGGTGCTGCGGCGCTGCTAGCGGACCGTCACCGCCAGCTGCTGCGCCTGCTTGCCGCTGCCGACGCGCAGCGTGTAGCTGCCGCGCGTGACTCTGCGGTTCGCCTTCAGGCTGCTGAGGCGGCCCTTGGCGTAGGTGCGGCCGTTGCGGACGAGGCTCGCCTTGCTGGTCGCGCGGACCTTGGCGTTCTTCGCCGAGCTTCTGCTCGCGTAGGTGACCTTGCACGTCACTCTGGCGTTTCTGACCGTGCAGGTGACGAGCGCGTCGCGGCCCGCGGCGCCCTTGTCGCCCTTCGCGCCGGTCGCGCCGGCGTCGCCCTTGTCGCCCTTGGCGCCGGTCGCGCCGGCCGGGCCGGTCGCGCCGTCGCTGCCGGCCGGGCCGACGGGGCCGACCCCGCCGATCGGGCCCTGCGGGCCGACCGCGCCCGACTCGCCCTGCGGACCGTCTCTGCCGTCGGCGCCGGGGGCGCCGTCTCTGCCGTCGGTGCCGGGCTGGCCGGCCGGGCCGTCCTCACCGGGCACGCCCTGCTCGCCCTGGTCGCCCTTCGGGCCTCTCGGGAGACCGGTCGAGGCGGCGGTGATCGTCACCGTGTGCCGCTGCTCGGCGGTGTTGGCGCGGAAGACCAGCTTCGCGCTCGAGGTCGCGTTCTCACGCTGCGGCGCGAACCGCACCAGCACCTCGCACGACGCGCCGGGCGCGATCGTGACGTCGTTGCAGGCGTCGGCGGCGACGACGAAGTCGCCCTGCGGGCCGTCGACCGCGACGAGCTTCTCGAAGCGCAGCTCGAGCGGCTCCTCACCGGTGTTGGCGACCGTCACGGCCTGCGCGGCGCCGATCGTGGTCGCGGCCTGGTCGGGGAAGACCGGCGCGGAGAGCCACGCCTTCGGGCCGGGCGCCGTGGAGGCGACGACCGCGATCGTCTTGGTCGTTCTGATCGGCGACAGGTCGTCGCCCTCTCGCATCGAGTCGGCCTCGACGGTGACGTCGACCGAGCCGTTGCCCAGCGCCGTCAGCTCGCCGCTGGCGGGATCGAGGATCGCCGTCTTGCCGGCCTCGCGGGCGGCCTCGACGGCGTCGTCGCCGCTGCCGATCGCGAGCTGCTGGCTGCCGGACCAGCGCAGCGACAGCGGATAGCGAAGCGGCACCGTGCGAGAGCCGTTGGAGACGCCCGTCGGCTGCACGAGCGTGCCGCCGAGCGGTGCGCTGGTGCCGACCTCGAGCTGCTCCGGCGCCTGCAGGTCGATCGTCTGCGCGAACGGGTGGACGTCCAGCTCGAGCCACTGCTCGGCCGCGTTGGCGTCGCTGTCGACGCCCCAGCGGACCCAGCCGGTGATGCCGCCGCGGTCGGGCGTGCCGTACGGCGCCTTGCCCGAGGACGGCAGCACGACGTAGGGGACGCCCTCCTCGCGGTGGACGTTCATGATCTGCGCGTGCGAGCCGACCATGGCGACGCCCTTGCCGCTGTCGTCGCGGAACTCCGACAGCAGCTGCTTGATCAGCTGCACCTCGGTGCGGTCGCCGAGCTGGCTCGACTTCGTCTCGGCCGGATCGTCGACCGGGTGATGGGCGAAGACCATCACGTTGTCGATCGCCTCGTCGCCGGCCGCCTCGGCGAGCGCGTCGCGCAGCATCGGCAGCTGGTCGAAGTCGGAGCGGTGCAGCGAGCCGAGCGCGCTGTTGAGCGTGATGAAGCGGGTGCCCTTGTGGTCGGTGTAGCCGTACGGTCTGCCGAACTCGGCCTTGAAGGCGTCGAGCGTGCCGTCGGCACCCGGTCTGTACGACTCGTGGTTGCCCGGCACGTAGAGGCAGGGGATCGAGCTGTCGGTCTTCTCCGGCAGCGTCGCGCTGCCCAGCTCGACCAGCTCGCAGCCGCCGGCCTCGAGCGTCGTGCGCGCGAGGTCGATGTCGGCTCTCTCGCCGAGGTCGACGATGTCGCCGTTGAGCACGACGAGGTCGGCGTCGGTCGCGCGGATCCGCTTCAGCGCCTGGATCGCGACCGGCACCATCTCGGTGTTGACGTGCGTGAACTGGACGTCGGAGAGCGTCGCGAAGGTAAACTCCTGCTCGCCGTCCTGCAGCGTGCCGTCGGCCGAGATCAGCTCGTCGGAGCGCAGCGGCTCCTGCTCGGGCAGCTCGACCTCGCTCGGGACGTCGGCGGAGACCTCGCCGACGACGAGCGAGCCCGCTCTCTGCAGCGCGGCGTTCGTCTCGATCGCCTGGAAGGTGTCGAACCAGACGGGGAACTTCGTGTCGGCCGGCATCGTGAAGACGACGTCGTTCCAGCCCGGCTGCAGCGGGGCGCCGTAGAGGTTCTTGTAGGTGCCGTCGACCTGTCTGAAGGCGCCGTAGGTGAGCGTGACGTTCTCGCTCGACTTGACTCTCACGTGCACGCGCAGCGGCGCGCCCGGGAGCTGGAACTGGCCGACCGTGCCGACCGAGGTGATGCCCATGTTGCGGCCGGCGCTGTAGTCGATTCTGACGCCCTCGGCCGTGTCGGTCAGCGTCCGCGTGATCGCGGCGGTGCCGGTCCACTGCCACAGTCTGCTGGCGATCGGGTTGCGCGTCAGCAGGTAGTCGTCGACGTGCGTCTGAACGCCGACGGTGACCGGCAGCTTGACCTGCTGGTCGCCGGCGCTGACCGTCAGGATCGTGCCGCCGGCGGTCAGCGGCGTGATCTTCAGGCTGTTGCCCGACGGCGTGATCTTGACGACCGAGTCGTCGTAGTCCAGCTCCAGGTCCTGCGGCTCGACCGGGGCGGTGAAGCCCTCGGCGTCGCGGCCGGTGACGCGGACGACCGTCGCTCTGTCGGCGCCGGCGTCGGCGAACGAGAGCCGCTGCGTCGACAGCTCCAGCGCGTTCAGCGCGCCGAGCACTCTGACGTTGACCGACGCCTGCGCGGTGTCGGTGCTCGCGCGCACGCGGATGTGGCCGAAGACGTTGTCGGGCGCCTTCAGCAGGCCGCCGTCGACGGTGCCCTCGTTGGCGCTCCAGCGGATGTCGCCGCGGGCGATCGCGACCGGCGTGTCGTGGTCGTCGACCGCCTTCGCGCGCAGCGTGCGGTGAAGCGTCGGGAAGACCCGCGCCTCGTCGTCGCCGGCGCTCAGGAGCAGCTGCTCGACGAGCCCGCTGCCGGGCGCGACGAAGATGCCGACGCCGTTGGGGTCGCGCCGCTCGTAGCCGTCGGAGGGACTGTTGCGGACGGTCACCCTGCTGTCGCCGAGGTGACGCGCGACCATCGTCGTCGAGCCCCCGCCGTCGAGGTTGATCGCCGTCTCGGCGCCGGCCGCGTCGAGCATCTCGGCCATCCGCTGCGTCGTGACGCCGAGCGGCGTCTGACGGCCGTCGGCCGTCAGCAGCAGCACCGTTCTGCCGCCGTCGGCGAAGCCGATCGCGGTGCGCGGGTGGATCGTCTGGTCGAGGTTCGGCAGCACCTCGCCGTCGCGGATCAGCACCTCGTTGCCGCCGACCGCGAACTGCAGCTGCCTGGAGACCTCGTCGGCGAGGCCGTAGGCGAGCGTCACGTCGTCGCCCGGGACGAGCGCGCGGATCGCCTCGGCGGCCGCGTCGCGACCGACCAGATAGAAGCCGTCGGCGGGGATCTCGCCCGAGCCGAGCGCGGTCGCGTTGACCGCGACGACTCTGCCGTTCTGGACGAGCGCCTCGGCGACGTTCGTGACGCCGCTGAAGCCGCGTGCACGGCTGTAGGTGCCCCACTTCGACGTGTAGGCCGCGTAGCTGTCGGCGGGGATGCCGCCCGCGGTGTTGAGCGCCGCGACCGCGACCTCGCTGCCCTTGACCGTCGCCTTCGCGTCGAGCGCCGTGTTGACGATCTGGCCGATGCCCGCTCTCGTGACGCCGACCGCGGGCGCGGTCAGGCCGTAGTTGGCGCTCTTGAGCAGCTCACCGCCTCTGACGGCGACGTTCTGCGGCGCGCCGGAGTTGTCGATGTCGAAGAAGTCGCCGTTGACGCCGGCGACGGCGCCGGCTCTGTCGGCCTTGCCCGAGATCGCCCCGGTCTCGGTGACCGTCGCGCCCGACAGCAGGTCCGAGGAGACGACGTCCGACAGTCTCGCCGTCAGCAGCTGGAAGTCGTACCACTTGCCCGGCTCCAGCGGTCTGGGCTGCTCGAGCGTCTTCAGGTGGCGGAGGGTGATGCCGGGACCGACGTTCTCCGTCGTGTCGGTCAGCGTGAGCGAGTCGGCGGCCGTGGCGGCGGTCGGGACCGCGCCGGCCGCCAGCGCGACGCCGGCGAGCAGCATCGGCAGGCGTCCACGACGCCGCGCACGCGGCGAAAAGGAGGTCAATTGAGTCCTTCGGGAGTGAGGGGAGGTGACGGTGACCGCGTCGTGCGGTCACCGTGACTGTCCCGTCGATCACCCGATGACTCGTGACCGCCGCGTCATGAAACTGTGAGAAAGCTGTGAACGGCCCTCAAGGACGGTTTCACTGCGGAGTGGAGCGCTTCAACGCGCTCGCGGCAGCGATCGCCGCGAAGCCGAAGAAGAGGAAGTCGATCCCGACCAGCAGGCCGATCGCCCAGTCGGAGGACTCCGGCAGCTCGGCGCCGATCAGGATCGCCAGCAGCAGCGTGACGACGCCGTTGAAGGCGGTCAGCCCGGCGCCCGGCAGACCGCGCTCGGAGATCGCGACGGCGATCCGCATGACGCCGGCGAGCGCGAAGTAGAGCACCAGCAGCACGGTCAGCGTGTAGGTGCCTCTCAGCGGCGCGACGAGCAGCGCGATGCCGGCGGCGAGCGTGATCAGCGCGACCAGCGCGCGCAGCACGAGGCGGCCGACGTCGCGCACCGCGAAGGCGTCGACGAACAGGAAGACCGCCCCGAAGACGAGCATCCAGCCGATGAAGATCGCGACGCCGACGGAGGCGAGCGCCGGCACGAGGATCGCGATCACGCCGCCGATCACGGCGAGCACGCCGGCGACCATCAGCCACCTCTGGCTCTTTCTCAGTGCGTCGAGCAGGTCGTTCTGCATGCGGCGTGTCCCTCCGGTTCGTGGAGCGCCACCCTAGCCGCCCGCACGGACGCGCTTGCGCAGCGGCGCGAACTGCTTCCAGGAGCGCGTGTTGGCGACCTGCTCGGCGGTCAGCCAGGCGCGCCGCGCGGTCGCGATCCCGTAGCGGCGGCTGGAGGCGAGCGTGCGCGTGCGGTGGGCGTCGCTGTCGACGAGGATCAGCACGCCGGCCTGCGCCGCCGCGCGCGCGTGCACGTCGTTGAGGTCGCGCCGGTCGGGCGCGCCGTTGATCTCCAGCATCGTGCCGGTCCGCGCCGCCGCCTCGATCACGCGCGTCACGTCGAGCGCGTACGGCGGGCGGGCCTCGATCTTGCGGCCGGTGAGGTGGCCGATCGCGTCGACCGACGGATGCTCGATCGCGGCGATCACGCGCTCGGTCATCGCCTGCTCGCCGATGTTGAACGACGAGTGGACGCTGGCGATCACCCAGTCGAGCCGCGCCAGCAGCTCGTCGGGGTAGTCGAGCGAGCCGTCGGGGAGGATGTTGACCTCGCTGCCGGCCAGCAGCTCGATCTCGGGGAAGGCGGCGTTGGCGGCGTGGATCCGCTCGATCTGATCTTCGAGCTGGGCCGGCGAGACGTCGTCGCCGAAGCCGTGCGAGGCCGAGTGGTCGGTGATCGCGAGGTACTCGTAGCCGAGCGCCAGCGCCGCCTCGGCCATCTGCTCGATCTCGTTCTTGCCGTCGGAGGCGGTCGTGTGGCTGTGCAGGTCGCCCCTGACGTCGGCCTCCGTGATCAGCTCCGGCAGCCCGGCGCCGCCGTCGAGCCTGGCCGCCTGCAGCTCTCCGCGGTTCTCGCGCAGCTCCGGCTCGACGTAGGCGTAGCCGAGCTTGGCGTAGACCTCCTGCTCGGTCGCGCAGCGCAGCGTCTCGCCGCTGGCGTCGTCGAGGATCCCGTACTCGGAGACGTGGAAGCCCGCCTTCACGGCCGCCTCGCGCAGCGCGACGTTGTGCTCCTTGGAGCCGGTGAAGTGCTGCAGCACGTTGCCGAACTGGTCCGGCGCGACGACCTTCAGGTCGACGCCCATGCCGCTGTGGGTGCGCACGCGCGCGCCGTTGTCGCCGAGGCCGGCGGTCGACTCGACGAGGTCGGAGGCGGCGAGCGCCTCGGCCAGCGCCCGCGGGTCGTCGGCCGTGGCGATGATGTCGAGGTCCTTGACCGACTCGCCCCAGCGGCGCGCCGAGCCGGCCAGCTCGACGCGGTGGGAGGTCGGATGGGCGCGCAGCAGCTCCAGCAGCGGCTCGGCGATCGCGAGCGCGCGGTCGAGCACGAAGCGGCCGGAGCCGCCGTCGCCGCGTGCCTCGGCGTCGGCGGTCGCGCGTGCGATCGCGGCGAGGAAGTTCTCCTCGGCTCTGGCGCCGAACCCTCTCAGGTCGCGGATCCGCTGCTGTCTGGCGGCCGTCTCGAGCGCCTGCAGCGAGTCGATCCCCAGCTCCTCGTAGAGGCGGCGGGCGCGCTTGGGACCGAGGCCGGGCAGCCGCGTCATCTCCAGCAGGCCGGCGGGGAACTTCGCCCGCAGTCTGACGGCCTGCGGGATCGCGCCGGTCTCGACGAGCGCGACCAGCTTCGTCTCCAGCGTCGCGCCGATGCCGGGCAGCTCCGTGACGCGGCCCTCGCGCGTCAGCTGGGCGACCGAGACGGAGGCGTCGCGTGTGACCTTGGCGGC
>DATIOB010000132.1:0-9910 GCA_035473605.1 Conexibacter sp. | reverse complement strand
GCCTCGGCGTCGTCGTCGGCGCCGGTGGCGGTGACCGCGGCGAAGCTGCGCCCGCCGAGCGCCAAGACCGAGAACTGCAGAAGGCTGAAGGGCAGCGCGCAGCGCTCGTGCAGAGCGCGCAACGCGGCCAACACGGTCGTGCTGAAGAAGCTGCTCGACACGCGCCTGGTCGGCTACCGCGCCGACGGCGCGGCGGTCGACTGGAGCTTCTGCCGCAGCGGCCTGTGGCTGTCGGCGATCACCAGCGACGGCTCGACCGGGCGCTCCAGAGACAACGGCTGGCAGGTCGAGGACGCGGTCGTGAGACAGGGCGGGAGATGGTTCGACGCGCTCGTGACGGCCAACAGAGGCAGCACGCAGGTCGCGGTCGGAATGCGCGGCGGCAGATGGAAGGTCGGCGTCTCCTTCGGCGACCCGGCCAGCTCGTACGGGCCGGCCGAGCGGTCGAGCGCGAGCGAAGCGTGCGCGGCGGCATGACCCGCTCACGGCCGCGACACACCTCTCGCACGCCCCGGCGCGCACTCTTCGCGGCGCTCGCGGCGCTGCTGCTCGCGCCGGGGCCGGCGGCGCTCGCCGGCGACTGGACCGTCGCCGAGATCGCCGGGCCGCCCGGCACCAGATGGATCCAGCCGAACGCCGTCAACGCCAACGGCGTCGTCGTCGGCCGCGCCTGGTTCCCCGGCCGCACGGCGATGACCGCCTTCCGCTGGGAGGACGGCACGATGATCGAGCTGGATTCCGGCGGCGCGCAGCAGAGCAACGCGTACGACATCAACGACAGCGGCACGATCGTCGGCAACACCTTCGACGGCGTCGCCAGCAACGGCGCCGTCTGGACGGCGACGAGAACGACCAGCACGTTCTCGCCGACGGCGTTCAACATCAGCGGCAGATACGGCTCGTCCGCCTTCGGGATCAACGAGGCCGGCACGATCGCCGGCACCGCAGGCGACACGGGCACGATCCCGCCGCCGTGGAACGACGGCAGAAGCAGATACGAGAACAGCTTCCCCGCGCTCACCAGCGGCGGCGGCTGGTCGCGGCTGCAGATGCCCGACATATCGACCGACAGAGGCGCTCAGGTCTTCGGCGGCGACGCCGTCCAGATCAACGACAACGGGCTGATCATGATCGGCGGGGCGAACATGGGCTCCCGGCCGCGCCTCTCCAGCGGCGGCGTCGCGAGCGACCTCTACGACATCGTCCCCGGCAACCAGGGCTTCAACGACCTCGGCCAGATGGCGGGCCGCACGACGGGGGATCCCAACAACGAACCGTTCTCGGCGCGCGTCTGGAACGGCTCCGGCTACGACAACGTCGGCGCGGCGCAGCCGAGATCGCGCGCGAACGCGATCAACAACCTCGGCTGGGTCGTCGGGCGCGCGGGCACCGAGGACTGGCAGGCCGAGTACAGACAGGTCGGCAACGCCTGGCTGTGGCGCCCGGACGCGCCGCCGACCCCGCTGCTGGAGCTGGGCCCGACCGGCTGGTCGTACGCGAACGCGCTCGACGTCAACGACGACGGCGTGATCGTCGGCGTCGGCCGGCACGGCAGCAAGGAGGTCGGCTTCATGCTGACTCCCGCCTCGATCGCGCACAGACTGTCCGGCAAGGTCTGGAAGATCGACGGCCAGCCGGCCGCCGGCGCGCAGCTGCGGATCGTGAACGCCGCCGGCCAGGAGGTCGCTCCGCCCGTCACGACCGGCGGCGACGGGCGCTACGAGACGACGCTGCCGCGCGGCGACTACCGCGTGACGGTGCTGCCCGATGGCGTCTACATGCCGGACGCCGGCGCCGGCTGCACGATCGTCGCGTTCACCTGCGCGCTCGGGCTCAGACAGAACCGCGTCGTCGACTTCTACGGCGTGCCGACCGGACCGATCGTCGTCCCGAGACCGCCGACGGGCGACAGAGCCAGAGACACGACCAGACCCGTGTTCAGAGGCCCGCGCGCGAACACCGCGGTGGCGGCGAGCAGAGGCGGCGTCGTCGGCGTCAAGCTCGGCCCGTTCTCCGAGGACGCCAGCGGCACGGTCGCGCTGCAGCAGCCGGGCACGACGGCGAGACCGAGAGGGAGAGCGAGAGGCGGAGGCAGATCGAGAGCCCGCGCCGTCGCCTCCGCCGCCGCGGTCGCGCTCGGATCGAGATCGTTCCGCGTCGGAGCGGGCAGATCGGTCGTCGTCGCCGTCACGCTCAACAGACGCGCGCAGAGACTGCTCAGACAGCGCAGAAGCATCAGAGCGGTCGCCGTCGTCACCGCCCGCGACGCGGCCGGCAACGCGACGGTGACGAGATTCGCGCTGACGCTGAAGGCGGCGAGAGCGAGCGCCAGAAGAACGAGAAGAGGCAGAAGAGGGCGCTGAAGCCGCGCGCGTGACGATCGGTTGGGACGGCCGGTTGTCACGCGCGCGTCGTCTGTCTCGTCTGTGATGTGTGGATCGGACTCCTCCTCACAGCGAAGCGGGCGGCGCGAGCATGAACCCTGACGTCTTCCTCGCCTGCCGGCCGCGGCTGCTCGGCGTCGCCTACGGGATCCTCGGAGAGCTGGCCGAGGCCGAGGACGTCGTGCAGGACACCTGGCTGCGCTGGCAGGCGGCGGAGCGGCACGAGGTCCGCAGCGCCGAGGCCTTCCTCGTCACGACCACGACGCGGCTGGCGATCGACCAGCGGCGCTCGGCCCGCGCACGCCGCGAGAGCTACGTCGGCACGTGGCTGCCCGATCCGCTGGTCCGCGACCCGGCCGATCCCGACGATCCCGAGACGCGGGCGATCGAGGCGGAGCAGCTCAGCCTCGCGCTGCTGGGAGCGCTCGAACGGCTCAACCCGGTCGAGCGGGCCGTGCTGGTGCTGCGCGACGTCTTCGACGTCGACTACGCCGAGATCGCCGACGCCGTCGACATCTCGCCCGCCAACGCGCGGCAGCTCGCCAAGCGCGCCCGCGAGCGTGCGGACGACACGACCCGCCGGCGCCCCGTCGACCAGCGCGAGCAGCAGCGTCTGACGACGGCCTTCCTCCTCGCCGCGCAGCACGGCGACGTCGAGCAGATGCTCGCGGTCCTCGCCGCGGACGCGATCCAGTACTCCGACGGCGGCGGCAAGGTCACCGTCGCGCGCACGCCGATCCACGGCGCGAACAGGATCTCGCGCTTCTACGCGAACGTCCGCCGCAGCGGTCACTTCCCGTTGGACCTCACCGCCAGCGCGGTGCTCGTCAACGGCGACCCCGGCGTCCGGCTGGTGAGCGCGTCGACCGGCCCGTATTCGATCACCGCCCTGGAGATCGTCGACGGCCGGGTGCAGGCGATCCGCAACTTCGCCAACCCCGAGCGCTTCGGGCATCTGCAGCCCTGACTGGAGGAGCCATGTCGTACCGATCCCTGCCGTACGTCGACCCTGGCGCAGCGCGCGGCCCGCTGCAGCGGAGCACGATGCGTCTGCTCGGCTCACGCGTCATGGTCGCGCTCGAGCGCAGCCTGCCGTTCCGGCTCGTGGCGTGGCGGCTCACGCCGCGGCTGCTGCGCCTCAGCGGCGGGCGGGTGGCGAGCCTGCTGCCGTTCCCGGCCGACGTGCTCGAGACCCGCGACGCGCGCGACGGACGACCGCACCGGCGCGCGGTCGTCTACTTCCACGACGGCGATCGCGTGACGCTGATCCCGTCGAGAGCAGGGATGGCCGCCGATCCCTTCTGGTTCCAGAACGCGCTCGCCGACCCCGCGGTGAGGTTCGGCGAACGGCCGTATCGCGCGGAGGCGGTCGAGGATCCCGAGGCCCAGGCCCGGCTGTGGCGGCTCGCCGAGGCGGCGTACCCGCCGAACGTCACCCACCGCCAGGATGCGGCGCGCCGCGGGCGGACGATCCCGATCCTGCAGCTGACGCCGCGGTGAGGCAGCGCACCACCGCACCCGCAAGCGGTAGAACGGACGGATGAAGATCGCCTACGTCGTCTATCCGGAGTTCACCGCGTTGGACCTGATCGGGCCGTACGAGGTGATCAGCCTGTGGCCGGACGTCGAGCTGCACTGGGTCGCGACGACGCCGGGGCCGATCCTCACCGACCACGGCCTCGCGGTCATGCCGACGACGACGCCCGCGGGCCTGCCGGACCCCGATGTCGTCGTGATCCCCGGTTCGAGCAAGCCGCTCGGGCCGCTCGGCGACGAGGTCCTGCTCGACTGGGTGCGGCAGGTGACGCCGCAGGCGCAGTGGCTCGCCTCGGCCTGCACCGGCGCCGCCGTCTACGGGGCGGCCGGCGTGCTGCGGGGGCGCCGCGCGACGACGCACTGGGGCTTTCGCGAGAACCTCAGCGCGATGGGCGTCGAGGTCGTCGCCGACCGCGTCGTCTTCGACCCGCCGTTCGTGACCGGCGCCGGCGTCTCGGCCGGGATCGACATGGCGCTCGCGCTGACCGCGCGCGTCCACGGCGACGAGCTGGCGAAGGCGATCCAACTGGCGATCGAATACGACCCTCAGCCGCCGTTCGCCGCCGGTGCACCGGAGAAGGCCGACGCCTCGACGCTGCGCCTGGCGATGCGGATGCTGCTCGGCGACACCCCGCTGCGCACGTCCGCCGCCTATGGCTCCCGCCTGCTCGGCGACCGCCTCCGCACCCGCCGCCGCCCCGCTCCGCCGGCATAGCGCCGTCGCGCCTGCGATGCTGGCGCCAGTCGTCGTCGAACACCGAGGGTCCAATGTCGTTCCATCGCCCCGCACGTCGCGCCGCCGCCTCCCTGCTCGGCGCCTCCGCGCTCGCCGTCGCGCTGCTGCCGGCCGCGCCGGCGGTCGCCGACGTGCCGGTGAGCATCAGCAGCTCGCCGAAGGTCGTCAAGGTCAACCAGTCGGTCACCGTCACCGCTCGCGCGCGACCGATCAGAGACATCTACCGCGACCACGCCGTCTCGGTCTTCGTGCTCAGACCGGGCGTCGCCTGTCCGGTGGATCCGCCGTTGCATGACGACTGGACCGTGCTCGGATCGGTCTTCTACTGGAGCTTCCTCGCCGACGTGCAGCCGAGACCGACCAAGGTCCTGATCGAGCGCCCCTCGGCGGTCGGCGTCGCGGAGATCTGCACCTACGTGCGCGGCGACAGCGGGACCGGGCTGACCGTGGACGCGCCCGCCGGCCCCGGCGCGACCGTCCGCATCGCAGCCAGCCCGCGCGCCTGGGACGCGATCGTGAGAGTCGTCTCGACACGGCTGCAGGAGCGCGACGGCCGCGTGCCGGTGCGTGTCGCCTGCGCCGAGGACGCGCCGCCGCCGTGCAGCGGCCGCGTGCGGCTGCGCAGCGGCAGAACGATCCTCGGTGAGCGCGAGTTCAGAATCGCCCCGGGCCGCACGCTCGCGGTGAGCGTCGCGATCGAGCGGCGGCCGTCGCGTCAGTTGTCGGTCGACCTGATCCCAGCCAGAGGCGTCGTCGTGACGAGAAGAGTCCCGCTGGGCGGAGCTGGGCTGACCTGACACGCGCCGGTCGTCACCGTCACAGCGTCTCCTGCGCGGTGGCGATCCGCGCGCGCATGTTGCGCTCCATCATCCGCAGCGCCGCGTCGCCGAGCGCCTCGTCGATGTGCGCGACGGCGTCGCGGACGATCGTCAGCTCGTAGTGGCGGACGTAGGCGTCGAGCGCGGAGTAGAGGATGCACTGCTCGGTCACCTGCCCGGTCAGGATCAGCTGCTCGATCCCGCGGCGCCGGAGGTGATGGTCGAGCGCGGTGCCGTAGAAGGCGCTGTGGCGGACCTTCTGCAGGAAGGCGGCGTCGGACGGCGGCAGCAGCGGCTCGACCAGGTCGGGCCGTCTGCCGCCGAGCGCCCGCTCGACGAGCTGGTCGCGCGTCGCCGCGAAGTCCTCGTAGTTGTCGTTGATCCAGATCAGCTCGACGTCGTCGCGTTCGCGCGCCTCCGCAAGCAGTCTGGCGAGCGGCTCGACCGCCGTCTCGGCGCTGCGCATCAGCGCGTCGGCATCCTCGTGCTCGTACGGGTTCATCATGTCGATCACCAGCAGCGCGGCGGAGGGCATCGTCCTGCTCACGGCATCAGGACGACCTTGAAGCAGCCGTCGTCCTTCTTCTGGAAGATCTCGTAGGCGTGCGGCGCGGCGTCGAGCGGCAGGTGGTGGGTCGCGTACTGCTCGACGCCGAGCGGGTCGCCGTCGCCGGTCAGCAGCGGCATCAGGTCGTCGATCCAGCGGCGCACGTTCGCCTGGCCCTGTCTGATCGTGATCTGCTTGTCGAACAGCTGCAGCAGCGGCATCGGGCTGGCGGCGCCGCCGTAGACGCCCGAGAGCGAGATCGTGCCGCCGCGGCGGACGATCTCGATCGCGCTGTGGAGCGCGCTGAGGCGGTCGATCCCGGCCGTCGTCATCAGCTTCTGCGCGGCTGCGTCCGGCAGCAGCGCCGCGAGCCGGTGCGCGAGCTTGCCGACCGGCGCGCCGTGCGCCTCCATCCCGACCGCGTCGATCACCGAGTCGGGCCCGCGGCCGCCGGTCAGCTCGCGCACCTTGTCGGCGAGGTCGTCGCCCTCCTCGTCGAGGTCGAGCACGACGACGCCGTGCGCGCGGGCACGCTCGATCCGCTCGGGCACGAGGTCGACGGCCAGCACCTGGCCGGCGCCGCGCTGCTGCGCGATGCGCGTGCACATCTCGCCGATCGGGCCGAGTCCGAGCACGAGCACGCTGCCCTCCTCGGGCACGTTCGCGTACTCGACCGCCTGCCACGCCGTCGGCAGCACGTCGGAGAGGTAGAGGAAGCGGTCGTCGGACGGGCCCTCGGGCACCTTGATCGGCCCGTACTGCGCCTGCGGGACGCGCAGCAGCTCGGCCTGCCCGCCGGGCACCTGGCCGTAGAGCTTGGTGTAGCCGAGCAGCGAGGCGCCGGTGCCGTACTCGTGCACCTGCGTCGTCTCGCACTGCGACTGCAGCCCGTGGCCGCACATGAAGCAGTGGCCGCAGGAGATGTTGAAGGGGATCACGACGCGATCGCCCGGTCTGATGTGGGTGACTTCGGCGCCGACCTCCTCGACGATCCCCATCGGCTCGTGACCGAGCACGTCGCCTGCGTCGATGAAGGCGCCGAGCACCTCGTAGAGGTGGAGGTCGGAGCCGCAGATCGCCGTCGAGGTGATTCTCACGATCGCGTCGGTGGGCTGCTCGATCGTCGGATCGGGAACGGTGTCGACACGCACGTCGTGCGTGCCGTGCCAGGCGACAGCCTTCATCGATGACTCGCTTTCCTCGGGGTCGCAACGGCGCTCACGAGGCAACCGCTACCCGTCGTGGAGCTTCCGAATCCGCCTCGCGGGAGGGCTTGGGCTCGGCGGCGAGCGGGCATAGCTGTGCGCGTGAACGACACGAGCGAGCGCGCGGCGGAGATCGAACGGCAGAGCCGCTTCGGCACCAGCGACCCGTTCACGCTCGGCGTCGAGGAGGAGCTGTTCCTCGTCGACCCGGTGACCGGCGCGCAGATCAACGCCTCGAACGCCGTGATCGAGCGGCTCGGGGCGGTCGAGGGGACGGTCGAGCGCGAGCTGCACGCCTGCCAGGTCGAGCTGATCACCGACGTCTGCCGCACCGCGTCGGAGGCGGTCGGGACGCTCGGCGGGCTGCGCCGCGCGGTGGTCGCGACGGGCGCCGGGCTGCTCGGCGCCGGCACCCATCCGGCGGCCGCCGAGGGCGAGGCGGAGACGACCGACAAGGAGCGCTACGAGCGGATCCGCGACCTGCTCGGCGACGCCGTCGTGACGCCGGTCAGCGGGCTGCACGTGCACGTCGGGATGCCCGACGCCGAGACCGCGATCCGGACTTTCAACGGGCTGCGCCGGCACCTGCCGCTGCTGCAGGCGCTCGGCGCCAACTCGCCGTTCCGCCACGGGCGTGACACCGGGCTCGCCTCGGCGCGCGAGGTGACGATGCGCGGCTGGCCGCGCTCCGACGTCCCGCGGGCGATGCGCGACTTCGAGGACTTCTGCACCGCCAGCGCGCTGCTCGTGCGCGCCGCCGACGTGCCCGACTACACGTGGTTCTGGTGGAAGCTGCGCCCGCACCCGCGGCTCGGAACGGTCGAGATCCGCGCGCTCGACACGCAGACCTCGCTGGACGATCTGGCCGGCTTCGTCGCGCTCGTCCACTGCCTCGCGCGGCACGAGACCGAGCGCGAGGCTGCCGCCGCCGAGTCCGACCCGCCCGGCGAGCTGCTCGACGAGGCCGTCTTCCGCGCCGCGCGCTACGGCGTCGACGCCGAGCTGCCCGACGCGGAGGGCCGGCTGACGCCGGTCCGCGCGCTGCTCGACGAGCTGCTCGCGACGGTCGGCGGCCACGCCCGCGAGCTCGACTGCGTCGCCGAGCTGGAGCTGCTGCGCGGACTGGTCGATCGCGGCGGCGGCGCCGGGCGCCAGCGCCGCGCGCACGCGATCGGCGGCATGGGCACGCTGCTGCGCGAGACGACCGCGCTGACGGCCGCCGGCGCACCGGCCGCCCCACCGTCCCGGTAGCCGCCTACCGCGGCGGTTCGCGGCGCGGCAGCGGCTCGACGGCCGGCCCGGCGAGGACGTTGCCGTCGGGGTCGAAGCGGGAGCCGTGGCAGGGGCAGTCCCAGCTGCGCTCGGCGTCGTTCCAGTGCGTCAGGCAGCCGAGGTGGGTGCAGCGCAGCGAGACCGCGTGCAGTCTGCCGTCGTCGTCGCGGTGGACGCCGACCTTGCCGAGCCCGGAGCGCACGACGCGCGCCTCGCCCGGCGGCACGTCGTCGGAGGAGGACGCCTCGGCGGGCGTGAGGCGGTCGCCGATCAGGTGCGCGCCGACGTGCAGCTGCGCTCTCGCCAGCTGCGGCGCCGCGCGCACGGTGACGCGGTTGGGGTCGAGCAGCTCGGCGTACGGGTTGTCGCGCTCGGCGATCAGGTCGGCGACGACGCGCGCGCCGATCGTGCCGTTGGTCATGCCCCACTTCTGATGGCCGGCGTTGACGTAGAGGTTGCTCGCGCGCGGGTGGTAGAGGCCGGCGTACGGCAGGCTGTCGAGCGGCGCGCCGTCCTGGGTCGACCAGCGGTGCGGGATCTCGGCGACGTCGAAGCGCTCGCGCGCGAACTGCTCCAGCGCCTCATAGCGCTGCGGGCTCGCCTCGTCGGCGCCGGTCGAGTGGCCCTCGCCGCCGACCAGCACCCAGCGTCCGTCGTGCACGTCGACGTAGGGGCGGATCGAGCGCGTCGGCTCGCCGGCGCTGATCGCCATCGTCGACGGCAGCGCGCCGCCGTCTGCCAGGCGCGCGGCGACGAGGTAGGAGCGGGTCGCCTCCATGCGGGCGAAGAAGAGGCCGCGGTCGAGCAGCGGGTAGTTCGTGCAGACGACGACGGCGCCGGCCGTCACCGTGCAGCCGTCGTCGGTCGTGACGCTGCACGGCGAGCCCTCGTGGACGTGCACGACGGCGCTGCGCTCGAAGACGTGGCACTCCTCGCCCGGGATCAGCGCGGCGAGCGCGCGCAGGTAGCGGACCGGGTGAAACTGCGCCTGCCCGTCGAGCCGCACCGCCGCCGGCGCGGGCACCGGCAGCGCGGCGGTCGCGGCGCCCTCGAGCAGCTCGACGCCGAGGCCGGCCGCGCGGGCGGCGTCGGCGGCCTGGCGCACCGTGTCGACCTGCTGCTCGTCGGCGGCGTAGGTGACGTCGGGCAGCCGCTCCCACGCGCAGTCGATCGCGCGCTCCTCGATCGTCCGCTGCATCCACGCGATCGCCTCCAGCGAGGCGCGGGCGTAAGCGGCGGTCGTGGCGTCGCCGTGCAGTCTGCGGATCTTCGACAGCTTCGTCTGCTGCAGCGCGCTCGCCTTCGCGGTCGTGAAGCCGCTCGCGCCGCCGGCGACCGCGCCGCGCTCCAGCACGACGACGCGCGCGCCGTCCTGCTTGCACAGCAGCGCCGTCGTGATGCCGGAGATGCCG
>DATIOB010000131.1:0-6762 GCA_035473605.1 Conexibacter sp. | reverse complement strand
TGCCGCTCCAGGTTCCGCGCCTTCTGCTCCTCCAGCCCGGTGCAGAAGTGCGGTGCGCCGTCGGCGACCACGCCGATCAGCGGCGTCACGTGCGGCCGGCCGTCGGTGCGCACGGTCGACAGCCAGTACAGCTCCGCCCGCTCGATCACGGCGGCCGTCTGCGCCCACGGCGTGGGGCCGGCCGCGGGCTCGCTGAAGCGGTCGTCGAACTCCGGGGTCGGGTCGAGCTGCTGCATCGCGGGTCCTCCTCGAATCGTGGTCTCACGAGCTTGGACGAGGGGCGCGCACGAGATTCATCGGCGGCCGATGAATTCCCGCCCACGCCGCCGTCGAAGCTGACATGAGCAAAGTGATCAGCCAGATGACGATGTCGCTCGACGGCTACGTCGCCGGGCCGGACCCGAGCCGAGAGGATCCGCTCGGCATTCGCGGCGAGGACCTGCACACGTGGATGTTCGAGGCCGACAGAGACGGCCGGACAGAGGACGCGCGGCTGCGCGCGGAGATCAGCGTCGGCGTCGGCGCCTACGTGATGGGCCGCAAGATGTTCGACGGCGGCGAAGGGCCGTTGGACGAGTCGTGGCACGGCTGGTGGGGCGAGAACCCGCCCTACCACGTGCCCGTCTTCGTGCTCACGCACCACCCGCGCGAGTCGCTGCGGATGGAGGGCGGGACGACCTTCCACTTCGTCACCGAGGGCTTCGACGCGGCGCTCGCGCAGGCGCGCGCGGCGGCGGGTGACCGCGACGTCCACGTCTGCGGCGGCGCCTCGGCGGTCCAGCAGGCGCTGCGCGCCGGACAGCTCGACGAGCTGCTCCTGCACACCGCCCCGATGTTCCTCGGCGGCGGCACGCGGCTGTTCGAGGACGTCGGCGACCCCCGACTGGAAATGATCGAGACGATCCCCTCCACCGCCGCCACGCACGTCCGCTATCGGGTGGCGCGCTGAGCGTGCCGCGCCCCGCGCTCGGTTCAGCGCCGCGGAGATCGGGAACGAGCATCACGACATGTCGCTCCGCCACCCCTCTCGGGCCGCGATCATCCCGCTGACAGCGGCGTGCGCGGCATTCGCTCTCGCCGCGCCCCCTGCCGACGCCGGCACTGCGGCGCGCGACGGCACCGCTGTCCGCTTCGCCGACCCGGTGGGCACCGGCGACAACCTCTCGGTGACGATCGACTCGATCCCGCTCGACCAGGATGCAGACGGCCTCGGTGGTTGGCGGGTCTCCTTCCTGCAGTACGAGCCGGCGACGACGCCCGGGGCCGGCTGCGCGACCGGTTTCGTCTCGACCGTCTGCCCAAGGGCACCGCGCCGCCCGCGGCGGTCAGCGTCGACCTCGGCGACGGCGACGACCGTGTCGTGACGGTCACGAACACGCCGTACTCACCGCAGGAGGTGACGATCGCCGGTGGTGCCGGCGCCGACCATCTCGAGACGTATCAGACGCGCGCGGCGCTCGACGGCGGTGACGGCGACGACCTGCTCCGGCCCGACGACCGCCCCTCGGCGCTGTCGCTGCCACCTGTGCCGACGCCCGGCGGCACCGTCGCCGGCGGTCGCGGCGTCGACACCGTCAGCTACGACAACGCGCTCGACCCGATCGACGTCTCGCTCGACGGACGGCCGAACGACGGACGCGCCGGCGAGCGCGACGACGTCCGGCCCGACGTCGAGAACGTCATCGGCAGCCCGTTCGCCGGCACCCTGATCGGGAGCGCTGCCGGCAACGCACTCCGTGGCGGCAACGGCGACGACACGATCGTCGGCCACGCCGGCCGCGACGACCTCGCCGGCGCTGCCGGCGCCGACACGATCGACGCGCTCGACGGTGCCGGCGGCGACCGCGTCGACTGCGACAACGGCACGACGGCCACCGACGTCGCCTACGCCGATGCCGGCGACGCGATCGCGGCCGGCACCTGCGAGCGGGTCGTCTGGGCTCCCGCGATCGGTTCGACGACGCTGCGACTCCACGACGGGCGGGTCGCTCTTGCGCTGTCCTGCCCGCGCGGCGGCAGCGCATGCCGCGGCGACGTCCGGCTGCGCTCCGCCGCCGGGCGGCCGTTCGCCCTTGCCGGCGGCCGCTACACGATCCGGTCGGGCGGACGCGCGTCGCTGCCGCTGACGGCGAGCCGAGCGCTCCGCGCCGCGCTGCGAGGCAGCCGACGGGTGCGTGCGACGGCGATCGTCTCGCCACGGGGTCGCGTCGCCAGCAGCGGCCGCGCTGTGATCGTGCGACGCTGAAACGCTCGCGTGGCGCGACGGCGCGCGATAGCCTGACGGCGTTCCCCTCGACGCCACCAGGCCATCGCTGGCCCTCACCGTCGGCTGCACGTTCGGCCTCCAGACGCCGCAGGCGGTCTCCGCCGTGCTGCAGGTCGCGCCGTCGCTGCAGGCCGGCACCACCGTGCGCGCCGAGCGCTGGCAGACCGACGCCGAGCACCACGGCTACCTCGACCACTACGGCAACCGCTGCGAGCGCTTCACGATCCCGGCCGGCGACTCGCGGATCGTCTACGAGGCCGACGTCCTGCTCGACTCGCCGCAGGACCGGATCCTCCCCGGCACGCCGGAGACGCCGATCATGGCGCTCCCCGACGAGCAGATCGCCTACCTGATGCCGAGCCGCTTCTGCCTGCCCGACGAGCTGGGCCACGAGGCATGGCAGCGGTTCGGCGACCTCGCGCCCGGCTGGGAGCGGGTGCAGGCGATCGTCGACTTCGTCCACGCCGACCTCGAATGGGTCGCCGGCGCCTCGAACCCCTGGACGACCGCCGCCGACGCCCACCGCGCCGGCCAGGGCGTCTGCCGCGACTTCGCCCACCTCGCGATCACCTTCTGCCGCGCGCTCAACATCCCGGCGCGCTACGTCTTCGGCTACATCCCGGAGATCGACGTGCCGCTGCCGGCCGAGCCGATGGACTTCGCCGCCTGGTTCGAGGTCTGGCTCGACGGCGCCTGGCACACCTTCGACGCGCGCAACAACCGCCGCCGCGTCGGGCGGGTCGTCGTCGGGCGCGGCCGCGACGCCGTCGACGTCGCGCTGCTGACCTCCTTCGGACCGGTCACGCTGACCGAGTTCGAGGTGCGGGCGGCGTAGGCGCGCCAGCAGCTCGCCGACGAGCGCGTCTACGACTGGCTGGAGCGCAACCTGCAGCCGACGAAGTAGGCGAGCAGCGGAGAGTTCTGTACCGCTGCGGTACGAAACTCTCCGCTGCTCACTCGCCCGGCGGTGGCGGGCCGGAGTCGCCGCGCGCGCCGATCGTGCTGCGCAGCCGGCCGACGCCCTCGATCTCCAGCTCCAGCACGTCGCCGGGCGCAAGCCAGCGGTTCAGCTCCAGGCCGCAGCCGCCCGGCAGCGTGCCGGCCGACAGCAGCTCGCCCGCGAACAGCTGCTCGCCGGCGCTCGCGTGCGCGACCATCGCGCCGAAGGAGTGGAGCTGCTCGGCGGTCGAGGTGCGCGACCACAGCTCGCCGTTGACATGGACGGTCCCGGTCAGCGCGCGCAGGCGCGGCAGCAGTTCGTCGGCCGTCACGACCTCGGCGCCGAGCGCGGTCGCGAACGTCTTCGTCTTGCCGAGCGGGCCGAGCACGCCGTCGCGGTGCTCGCGCCACTGGACGTCGCGGGCGCTGAGGTCGTCGAGCACGACGAAGCCGCCGATCGCGGCCTCCGCCTCGGCGGCGCTGGCGGCGTCGCGCAGCGGGTGCGCCAGCACGGCGCCCAGCTCCAGCTCGAAGTCGAGGTCGCGGCAGAAGGCCGGCCACGGCAGCGTCGCACCGTCGGGGTAGCAGGTCAGGTGGTTGCCGAAGTAGAACGACGGCTGCTCGAAGAACAGCTTCCCGGGCCGCAGCGGCGGGAAGGTCCGCCCGGTCACGCGCTCGAAGGCGGTCACGAGCGGCAGCGCACGCGGCAGGTAGCGGCGCACGAGCCCGCGCGCCGACTGCTCCCAATGTCGCTCGGAGGTGGCGAAGCCGCGCAGCGAGCGCGGCGCGAACGGCAGCAGCGCGGGCTCGAGCACGAAGCTCGCGGAGAGGTCGGTGGTGGCGAGCCGGCCGGCGAGCGCGCGTGCCTGGGCGCGGGCGCTCTCGCCGCCTGCGAGGAAGGCGACGAGATCCTCGGCGACGGCGCCGAGCGCGGAGAACTCGGTCTCGCCGAGCGGAACCGGCGGCGCCTCCGGCGCGGCTCCGTCGCCGGCCGCGGCCTCCTCCGAGGCGCGCTCCAGCGCCGGCACGAGCGGCAGCCAGCGCTCACGCGGCTCGTCCCAGAAGGCGACCGAGCGTCCGCCGCCGGTCAACGCGACACGCCGCAGCCTCATCGCGCGTCCCGCCCGGCCGGTGCAGCCTCGCGCGGCGCGCTCATCGCTCGATCTCGCGCTTGATCGCCGCGATCTGCGCGAACAGGCGCGCCCGCGCCGGCGGCGTCGACGGGATCGGACCCTTGCCCGACAGCTCGCGATGGACGGCGGTCACGCTCATCACGATCCGCTCCGGGCAGACCCAGTCGCGGTACTGCGCGAACTGCGGCTCGCGGATCAGCGCCCGCGCGGTCTCCATCGCGCTGCGGCCGGTGGCGTGGTGGGCGCGCACGCCGGCGTCGAGCCAGCGCCAGTAGTCGCGCAGCGCCTCGACCTCGGCGCGACCGCCGACCGCGCCGTGCCCGGGCACGTAGACGTCGGCGTCGAGCGCGAGCAGCAGGTCGATCGCGCGCAGCCAGTTCTGCAGCGGCCCGGCCCACATCGCCGGCGTGACGCCGAAGAAGAGGATGTCGGCGCCGAAGACGACGCCGGCGTCGGGCACGTGGACGACGAGGTCGCCGGGCGTGTGCGCGGGACCGACCTCGGTCAGCCGCAGCTCGCGGCCGCCGACCTGCTCGACGCGCTCGCCGCGAAAGCTGCGGTCGGGGAAGCGCAGGCGCACGCTGTCGAAGTCGAACGGCGCGAGCATGTCGCTGACGTAGCGGCCCATCGCGCCGGCCGGGCCGGGCGCGTGCCGGATCGTGCCGGCGAGCTTGCGCAGCCGCTCCAGCCCGGCCGGCGGCGGATCCTCGTGCATCGTCTCGAGGCTCGCGGCCGAGGTGAGGATCGAGGCGTGCTCCGGCACCTCGCTGTTGCCCCACCAGTGGTCGCCGTCGGAATGCGTGTTGATCACCAGGTCGATCGGCGCGACGACCGTGTGCGGCGCCATCGCCGAGAGCATCTCGCGGGCGCGCGGCTGGTCCCACAGCGTGTCGATCAGCGTCGAGGCGCCCTCGCCGACGACCAGGCCGGCGTTGACCTCGCCCCAGCCGCCGTCCGGCTGCAGCCAGACGAAGACCCCTCTGCCGACCTCGCGCAACCCGCCCTCGAACCGCGCCGGCGCCCCGTGCAGCGTCACGTTCATGCCTCCCACGCTACTCCGCGGGATCGCGGCGATGCGCCGGTGATCGACTACGCTCGAACGTGATGAACGACGACCAGGTCTTCAACGAGAACCTCTGCTGGCTGCTGGCGCGCGGCGCCTACACGCTGACGACCGAGCTGACCGCGGAGCTGGCGAGACTGGGCCTCTCCCCGCGCACCCACCAGGTGCTGATCGCGGCCGCCACCGGCGAGCACACGCAGACCGAGCTGCTGAGGACGGTCGGGCTCGACAAGACGACGATGGTCGTCACGGTCGACGAGCTGGAGGCCGCCGGCCTCGCCGAGCGGGTGCCGTCGAGCAGCGACCGCCGCGCCCGCGTCGTCGTCGTCACGCAGGCCGGCAGACGCAAGCTGAAGGAGGCGGACGCGATCATCCACGCCGTCCACGAGGACGTGCTCGCGGTCCTCCCCGCCGCCGATCGCGAGGTCTTCATGCGCTCGCTGATCACGCTCGTCTCCGGCCGCCTCGCCGAGCCGGTCGCGACCGCCCAGCCGGTCCGCCGCCGGGCACCGCGCGCCCCGGCCTGAGGCGAACGCACACCGCGCGCAAGATAGTTCCGGAAGAAATAGTTTTGTAACAGACGATCTGGTCGGTCGGGCAATGCCCAGCCGCCAGCCCGCTCTCCTCACCCTCTGCGCGGGGGTGCTGATGATCATCCTCGACACGACGATCGTCTCCGTCGCGCAGCCGTCGATCCAGACCGACCTCGGCTTCTCCCCCGCCGCCCTCGCCTGGGTCGTCAACGCCTACCTGATCGCGTTCGGCGGCCTGCTGCTGCTCGCCGGCCGGCTCGGCGACCTGCTCGGCCGCGCGCGCGTCTTCCAGGCCGGCCTCGCGCTCTTCACGCTCGCCTCGCTGCTGTGCGGGCTGGCGACGAGCCAGGAGCTGCTGATCGCCGCGCGCTTCCTGCAGGGCGCGGGCGGCGCGCTGACCTCCGCGGTCGTGCTCGGGATGATCGTCGCGATGTACGACGAGCCCGGCGAGCGGACCCGAGCGATCGCCGTCTACGCGTTCGTCGGCTCGGCCGGCGCCTCGCTCGGGCTCGTGCTCGGCGGCCTGCTGACCGACGCGCTCAGCTGGCACTGGATCTTCTTCGTCAACGTCCCGATCGGCCTCGCGACGCTGCTCGCCGCCCGCCGCGTGCTCGCCGACGACGCCGGCCTCGGGCTGCGCGGCGGCGCCGACGTGCCCGGCGCGGTGCTGATCGTCGCCGCGCTGATGCTCGGGGTCTACGCGCTCGTCGAGGCCGGCGGCGCCGGCTGGGGATCGGCGCAGACGCTCGGCCTCGGCGCCCTCTCGCTGGCGCTGCTGGCGACGCTGGCGGCCTCGCGCAGCGAGACGCTGCGGGCCGGCGGCGAGGG
>DATIOB010000130.1:0-2924 GCA_035473605.1 Conexibacter sp. | reverse complement strand
GCGTGCCGATCACCGGCGCGTGGCTCGCCTCGTCGAGCGAGCGCAGGTCGTCCTCCTCGTCCTCGCGCGAGAGCGAGGGGGAGAGCAGCAGCAGCTTGCCCGTGAAGCGGCCCCGCGCCGCGATCTCGATCGCGACGTTGGCGCTGAACGAGTGGCCGACGATCAGGTCGATCGACTCGGCGGCGGCGAACTCCTCCACCAGCGCCGCGTAGCTCGCGATCGAGTGGTCGAAGCCGTCGGGGGCCGGGTTCCCGGCGAAGCCGGGCGGGTCGGCGGCCATCGCCGCGACACCCGCCGCCGCGAGCGCCTCGTCGGCGAGCACGTCGCTGAAGAAGAGCGCGCTGCTGAACAGGCCGGGCAGCATCAGCACGCGTCGGCGCGGCTGCTGCGGAGCGTTCTCCAGCAGCGACCAGCCGGCGGCCTCGCGCCGTCGCAGCGCCGTGCTCGTCTCCCCACCGGCCGTCACGGTGCGCTCCCCACGGCCGGCTCGGCCGCTGCGCGTTCCGGCACGCCGGCGGCCGCGCGCGCCTGGTCGGGATACCAGGCGGTGAACTTGAACGCCCCGACGATCAGCGCGATCGGGAAGATCCAGTTGAGCCAGTCGGTGCCGCTGTCGACCTGCTGCGCGATCACGCCGAGCACTGCCGAGATCGCGAAGACGACGCCCCAGACGAGCGTCAGCATGCGGTTGACCTGCTTGAACAGCGGGCTCTCCCACACCTCTCTCGGCGCCTGCTCGCGCGCGTATTGCTCGGTGAACGGGACGAACGCGAGCGAGCCGAGCACGACGAGCGCGAGCGCGCCGCTGGAGATCGCCTGCGAATAGTCCTCCAGCCAGCTGAGCTGGTCGCGGTCGAGCACGAACCCGGCGAGCGTGAGCGCGCCGAAGAACACGATCGACGCGATGTCGAGCAGCTTGATGCTGCCGCGATCGGGTGTCGGAATCAGCAGGATCAGCGCGGCCAGCAGCGCGCCTCCCGACGCGTACTCCCAGCTGCTCGGACTCGCGACGACCCAGAAGATGATCCACGGGACGAAGCCGCGGAATGATTTGCCTCCCATGCCGGCGAGTCTGATGGTGCATCAACGAGGCGCTGAGGTGACACCGTCACCGCACAGCTTTTCACCTGAAATCTGCAACGAGCGCGTTGCTAGCCGTTCGACTCCGCCGGTGCTCTGACGTACTCCTCGTCGGTGACGTGCTCGCCCCAGATGACCGGGCTGCCGGAGTCGTCGGACTCCTGCATCGCGACGTGGACCATGAAGCGGTCCGGGGCGGCGCCGTGCCAGTGGTTCTCGCCCGGCTCGAAGAAGACGCTGTCGCCGGGGCGGATCAGCTCGACGGGGCCGCCCTCGCGCTGGCAGCGGCCGACGCCCTCGGTGACGAGGATCGTCTGGCCGAGCGGGTGGACGTGCCACGCGGTGCGGGCGCCGGGCGTGAAGTGCACGACGGCGGCGTTGAGTCGCGACGGCGGCTGCGGTCCCTCGATCGCGTCGATGTAGACGTCGCCGCTGAACCAGTCGGCCGGCCCCTTGCCGGTGGCCTTCTCGCGGCTGCGCTTGATCTTCATCGGGTGCTCCTCGTCGTCGGTGCGGTGCGCTCGTCCTCAGGTCTGCCCATTCGGCGACCCAGCGCAGATGAACCAGATTGTCTTCTCAGTCATAGGCTCCACGGAACCACGGTTCGCACGCGGGCGAGAGACCCTGTCGTTCCAGGTACTGGGAGAACCTCCCGGCGACCATCAGCGCGAGCTACCGTGTCCGTCATGGACAGCCGCAGCGAGACGCGCGAGTTCCTCGTCGCCCGTCGTGGGCGCATCACCCCCGAGCAGGCCGGCCTGCCGACGTTCGGCCACGTCCGTCGCGTCCCGGGGCTGCGGCGAGAGGAGGTCGCGCTGCTGGCCGGCGTCAGCGTCGACTACTACACGCGCCTGGAGCGCGGCAACCTCGCCGGCGCCTCGGAGAGCGTCCTGCACAACCTCGCCCGCGCGCTCCAGCTCGACGACGCCGAGCGCGACTACCTCGACGACCTCGCCCGCGCCGCCAACGCGAACGCGTCGTTCAAGCGCGCCCCGCGCAGACGCGCCGCCAGAGCGCCGGTGCGGCCGAGCGTGCAGCGCCTGCTCGACGCGCTCGTCGGCTCGCCGGCCTTCGTGCAGGACGAGCGCGGCGACGTGCTCGCCGCCAACCGCCTCGGCAGGGCGCTCTACGCGCCGCTGTTCGAGCGGCCGGGGGAGGGCAACCACGGCCGCTTCGTCTTCCTCGACGACCGCTCGCGCGCCTTCTATCCCGACTGGGACCTCGCTGCCGACATCACCGTCGAGCTGCTGCACAAGGCCGCGGGCCGCGACCCGCACAACCGCGCGCTGACCGACCTCGTCGGGCAGCTCTCGACCCGCAGCGACGAGTTCCGCACGCGCTGGGCGGCGCACAAGGTCCGCTTCCACACGACCGGCGTCAAGCGCTTCAACCACCCGGTCGTCGGCATGCTCGAATTGACGTTCGAGGGGATGGAGCTGACCGCCGACGACGGCCTCACGCTGTTCTCCTACACCGCCGAGCCCGGCTCCACCAGCGCCGACGGGCTCGGCATCCTCGGCAGCTGGGCGGCGACGCTCGACGAGGCTGGCACCGCAGCGCCCGATCGGGGATCATCCGCGCAGCGATAGGCCGGCGATCTTAGGAGTCCAGTTGTGAGACGTGCACTGTGTGGAGCCGCTGTCGTGCTGGGATCGCTCGGCGGCGCGACCGCCGCCGCTCACGCCGCCTCGGTCGGCCCGGTGCCGGGCCTCGACCCCGCGGCGCTGACGGTGATGAACGGCCCGGCCTACGCCGACGGGCAGTGGTTCGTCTCGGTGCGCGACCTCGCCACGGGGCAGCAGCTGATCTCGCTCAACGCCGACACGCTGATCGAGCCCGGCTCG
>DATIOB010000129.1:0-8801 GCA_035473605.1 Conexibacter sp. | reverse complement strand
CAGCAGCGCGACCGGCAGCGTCGCGAGGTAGTCGCGCGCGGCGCGCTGGTCGCCGAGCACGACCTGCGGCCGCCGCGCCCGTGCGCGCGTCGCCGCCGCCAGCGCGCAGAAGCGCGATGGCCCGGCGCCGAGCCGCGCCGGGTGGCGCAGCGCCGTGCGCGCCGCCGCCAGCACGCGCTCGAGCGTGCCGCCGTGCAGCCGCACCAGCCCCTGCGCCTCGAAGCTCGCCAGCCCCGGCCGCTCCGGCTCGACGGCGGCGCCGATCGACTCCAGCCGCACGATCAGCCGCTCCCAGGCGTCGGCGACGCCGGCCGGGTCGGGCGGCACCAGCGCCAGCGCCGGACAGCGCGCCAGCGCCTCCCCGAGCGACATCCCGGCGCGCACGCCGAACGCCTCCGCGGCGAGCGAGACCTCCCCCACGCGCGCCTCCCGCCCCGGCTCCGGCGCGAGCGCCGCGGGGCTGGAGAGCAGCTCCTCGCGGTCGCCGGCGGCGACGGTGAGCTGGAAGCGGGGGATCAGGACGCAGACGACGATCGACACGAACACATGTTCGCATCGAGGCCGGTCGGATGCAAGGGCGCAAACAGGTGCGGCGCCCTGGGGGCGCCGCACCGTCAGTCAGCGAACGTCAGCGACCGATCAGTCGTCGTCGCCGCCGCCCGTGATCTGGACGACGTACGCCGAGACGTCGGCGATCGCTCTGGCGTCGAGCGTGTCCGCGAACGCCGGCATGCTGGAGCCGCCGTTGGCGACCTGGTCGATCACGTCGCCGAGGTCTCTCGCCGACGGGATCGCCGTCAGGTCGGGACCGCCGTTGCCGCCTCTGCCGGAGATGCCGTGGCAGGTCGAGCAGTTGTCGGCGAAGACCGTTCTGCCGGCCGCCGGGTTGCCCGGCGTCTCTCTCTCGGCGCCTCTGCCCTCCTCGGCGCCGACCTCGCCCGCGTGGGCGATGCCGGTGCCGGAGCCCGCTCTGTCGGTCTGCTCGAGCGTGCCGTCGAGGCCGAACAGCCAGACGGCGTCGCCGCGCGGCGTCGCCGCCAGCGCGTTGCCGCCGGCGAGGAAGGCGACGTACTCCTTGCCCTTGTGCTCGAAGACCGTCGGGGTCGTGTTGGCGCCCGCGCCGGTCTGGAATCTCCACAGCAGTCTGCCGTCGGTCGCGTTGTACGCCTCCAGCTCGCCGGTGTTGCGGCCGACGAAGACGAGGTTGCCCGCCGTCGTCACGGTGCCGGAGTAGCACGACTCGCCGGGGAACTCGACGCGCCACTCGATTCTGCCCGTCTCCATCGAGTAGGCGGTCACGTGGCCGGTGTTGTTGAAGCCGGTCGGGACGAGCATCGAGCCGATGAACATCTGCCCCGGCACGTGTCTGGCGACCTCGAAGGTCGACAGCGCCATCGCGCCCTCCTGCGAGCAGATGTAGATCATCTTCGTCTTGTCGTTGAACGACGACGGCGGCCAGTTGTTGCCGCCGGCGGCGCTCGGCGCGACGGCCGTCAGCGTTCTGCTGTACGGCGTGAACAGTCTGCCTCTGATGATCTCCGGCGTTCTGCCGTCGGCCGTCGTCGATCTCGCGATCGCGCGCAGTCTCGCCATGTCGGCGTCGGAGACCTCGCCGGTGCTGAACGGCTCCAGCGTCGGATAGGGCTGCGTCGGCGAGGTCGCCTGGTATCTGTTCTGCGGCACCGGACGGTCCTCGATCGGCCAGATCGGCTCACCTGTCGCGCGGTCGAGCACGTAGAGGAAGCCGGTCTTGCCGGGCTCCGCGATCGCTCTGACCTCTCTGCCGTCGACGGTCGAGTCGAACAGCACGGTCGGCGACGGCGCGTCGTAGTCCCAGATGTCGTGTCTGACCTGCTGGAAGTGCCACTTGTAGGTGCCGTCTCTGACGTTCAGCGCGACGATCGAGGCGGCGAAGAGGTTGTCGCCGGGCCGCTCGCTGCCGTTGAGGTCGGGCGCCGCGTTGCCGGTCGAGAAGTAGATCAGCCCGAGGTCGGGGTCGACCGACGGCGTCTGCCAGACCGGCGCGCCGCCGTACTTCCACGAGTCGTTGTCGGCCGGCCAGGTGTCGTGACCGACCTCGCCGGGACCGGGGATCGTGTGGAAGCGCCAGGCCAGTCTGCCCGTCTTCGCGTCGTAGGCGCTGAGATGGCCGCGGACGCCGAACTCGCCGCCGGCGACGCCGGTGAAGACCTTGCCGTCGTAGTAGAGCGGCGCGTTGGTCTGCGTGCGGCCCTCCTCGGGCTTGCCGACGCGCGTGTCCCACACGACTCTGCCGCTTCTCATGTCGAGCGCGACCAGTCTCGCGTCGAGGCGCGCGACGTAGACGAGGCCGTCGCCGATCGCGACGCCGCGGTTGTTCCAGCCGCAGCAGGCGGTCGTGATCTCGGCCGGCAGTCTCGCCTCGTATCTCCACAGCTGCCTGCCGGTCTCGACGTCGAGCGCGAAGATGTCGTCGGCGCCGGTCGGGACGAACATGACGCCCTCGTAGACGATCGGCTGCCCCTCCTGCGAGTACTTCGCGGCGGTGCCGGAGCCGCCGAGGCTTGCTCTCCAGACGCCCTTCAGCTGGTCGACGTTGTCGTCGTTGATCTGGTCGAGCGGCGAGTAGCGGTCGTTTCTGAGCGAGCCGCCGTTGGTGATCCAGTTCGTCGTCGGCGAGGCGTTCAGCTCGTCGGCGCTGAAGGCGGGAGCGGCCGCGATCTCCTTGTTGGTCGCCGCGACGATGTAGGACGCGACGTCCTGGGCCTCGGTGCCCTCGAGCAGGCCGGCGGGCATCTGGCCGCGCACGGAGGAGCGGCCGAATCTGATCGCGCTCAGGACCACGTCTCTGTTGGGCTTGAGCACGTCGAGGTTGGGTCCGACCTTGCCGACCGCGTTGGCGGAGGCAAGCGTGTGACAGCTCGCGCACGACTCGCCGAACAGCTCGCGGCCTCTCGCCTCGGCGGCGGTCAGCTTGACCTCGCCGTCGGAGACGCTCGCGATCGTCTTGTTCGACTCGTCGCTGTTGTCGGCTATCACGTAGGCCGTGAGACCGGCCATCGCGATGGTCAGCAACAGGACGGCGACGATGACGAGCGTGCTCTTGCGCTCCCGCGCGGCACGCCCGCTCGGCGCTCTGTCAGACGGTTCCTTCTCCACTTCCACGACGGCTCCCAGAGTTTGCGACTGGCCTCAGGACAAGTGAAACGAGACACACTTGTCCCAATTTCGACATCGATCGTACCAAGCCCGGCGCAGGTGTTGAGTTCCGGTGTGACGTGTGTCCAGTCCGCGTTCGAACCACGTGGGCGCGCACGCGCGCACACGAGCGAACAGCCGGCGCAGGAGGCCGGCTGCGGGGTGCGGCCAGGTGCGGTGCGGGCGGCGCGCGCCAGGCGCGCCGCCGCGCTAGAAGCGGCTGCGTCTGGCGTGGAAGGCGTGCTCGAACTGGTCGCGGTCGAAGCCGCCGACGACCGCGTCCTGCGTCGCGTAGCGGTAGAGCGCGACGCGGAAGATCGCGTTGAGCGTCGAGGCGATCAGCAGGCCGACGACGAAGCCGGCGACGCCGACTGCGATCAGCACGCCGCCGGCGGCCGGCGAGGAGCCGACCATCGAGACGCCGAGCGCGCCGACGAGGATCGACGGCAGCATCACGATCAGGAACAGCAGGCCGGTGATCGAGCCGGAGCCGACGAAGCCCTCGCCCCACCGCTCCTTGATCAGGTGGCCGGAGCGCTGCAGCGCGTCCTTCGGGCCGACGCCCTCGAGCGCCAGCAGCGGCACGACGAAGAAGGTCAGGATCGACCAGCCGGCGCTCAGCACGCCGGCGACGAGGCCGGCGACGACGCGGCCGAGCGGCGACTGCGACAGCGCCGACTCGATCAGGTTCAGCACGAGGCCGACGGTCAGCTGCACGCCGGCCCACTTCGCGACCAGGCCGCGGCGCTGCCGCGCGACGGAGAAGCCGTCGGAGAGCTTCGTGTCCTGGCCGGTGAGCGCGAGGTCCGCGGCGGCGGCGAGCGCGACGCTGCAGTAGATGCCGATGTACGTCAGCACGTAGAGCGCGATCGCCCACAGCACGTAGGCGACCGGCTCGGCCGTGTTCGTCGCCAGCAGCACGACGCCGGGACCGGCGATCAGCAGCGCGGCGGCGACGATCGCGACCGCGGAGATGATCGGGAACAACGCCAGCGTTCTGTCGGCGCGCAGCACCGCCCAGCTCTGCTTCGCCAGTCGCCAGCCACGTCCGAAACGCCCAGATCGATTCATGGTCGGGAGTATCGGACGCGACGGGGGCGAACTTGAAGGGTGCACGTCAGCACGCGGCGCGCCGGCACGCGGGCGCGCGCGTCAGCCGGCGACGTCGTCGAACGCTCTGCCGCGACCGCCCGCGAGGACCGACTCGCCATGCATCCCGGAGCGCTCGACGAGGTCGTGCGCCAGCAGCCGCGCCTCGCCCGCGAGCGCGCGCAGCTCGTGGCCGACCAGCCGCCCGCCGGCGACGCGGCGCCGCCCGTCGACCCACACGTCGCTGACGCAGCGCGCCGTCGCGCAGTAGACGAGCTGCTGCCACGGGTCGTGGATCGTCGCCAGCTCCGGCGTGTCGCCGTCGAGCAGCACGACGTCGGCGCGCTTGCCGGCCTCCAGCGAGCCGACGAGGTGGTCGAGCCGCAGCGCCCGCGCCCCGCCGAGCGTCGCCATCCGCACGACCTCGACGGCCGTGATCGCGTCGGCGCGCAGGTGGTGGAGCTTCTGCAGCAGCGCCGCGCTCTTCAGCACGCCGAACATGTCCTGGTTGTCGTTGGAGGCGGCGCCGTCGGTCGCGACGCCGACGCGGACGCCCTCGCGCAGCAGCCGCGGGACCGGGCAGACGCCGGAGGCGAGGATCATGTTCGCGACCGGGCTGTGCGCGACCGCGACGTCGTGCGCGGCCAGCAGCGAGAGGTCGGCCTCGCCGCACCAGATGCAGTGGCCGGCGATCACCTCGCAGTCGAGCAGGCCGGTGTGGGCGCTCTGCTCGACGGTCGTTCGACCTGCGTGCAGGTGGCGCGACTCGGTCAGCTCCTCGCGCACCTCGGCGAGATGGGTGTGGACCGCCCAGCCGTGCTCCCTGCACGCCGCGACCGAGCGCGTCATCAGCTCGTCGCTGACGCCGAGGACGGTCCCGATCCCGAGCCGGAAGCCGACCAGCGGCTCGCCCGCGAGGCGGTCGGCGAGCGCCTCGTGCTCGGCCATGAAGGCGTCCTCGCCGGGCGCCCCGTCGTAGAGGTTCTCGGCGCCGAAGGAGACGACCCCGCGCAGCCCCAGCTCGACCAGCCCGTCGGCGGCGCCGAGCGAGGCGAGCGAGCCGAGGTTGCGGTGGCACGACATGTCGTTGACAGTCGTGATGCCGCTCAGCAGCATCTCGGCGCCCTTCAGGCGCGCGCCGACGCGCACGTCCTCGCGCGTCGTCACCTTCCCCGCCGGCGAGACGACGCGGTCGAACCACTCCCACAGCGACGCCGTCTCCCCCATCCCCGCGATCAGCCCCTCGGTCAGGTGCGTGTGGGCGTTGACGAAGCCCGGCAGCACGAGGCCGTTGCCGTCGCCCTCCACGGCCGCCCGCGGGAAGCGGCCGCGCAGCTCCTCCCACGGCCCCACCTCGACGATCGCGCCGTCGGCGCCGAAGGCGACCGCGCCGTCGCGCAGCAGCTCGCGCGCCGGGTCCATCGCGAGAACCCAGGCGCCGCGCACGAGGGTCGTCGCCGAGCCGGCCTCAGCCGGCGGCTCTCCAGTCAAGAATCACTCCCCTTGCGGGCCGCGTGGTACCACGGCAGCAGCAGCCGCTCAGCCAGCTGGACGAGGCCGAACAGCGCGATGCCGATCGCGGCGAGCACGATGATCGTCGCGAACATCTCCGACGTCGCGACCTGGTTGTTCAACGTCAGGATCAGGTAGCCGAGGCCGGCGTCGGCGCCGACCCACTCGCCGAAGACGGCGCCGATCACGGCCAGCGCGGCGGCGATCTTCAGGCCCGAGAAGAGGAACGGCAGCGCGCTCGGCAGCTGCGCGGTCCAGAAGCGCTTCCAGCGGCCGGCGCCGAGCGTCTTGAGCAGGTTCAGCAGCTCCGGCTCGGTCGACTTGATGCCGTCGATCGTGTTGACGGCGATCGGGAAGAAGGAGACGAGCGCGATCACGATCACCTTCGGGCGCATGTCGAAGCCGGTCCAGATCACGAGGATCGGCGCGATCGCGGGGATCGGCACCATCTGCGAGACGACCAGCCACGGGTACATCGCGCGCTCGGCCAGCAGCGAGCTGGAGAGCAGCACCGCGAGCCCGACGCCGAGCACGATCGCCAGCAGATAGCCGATCGCGATCTCCTGGATCGTGACCCAGGCGTTGTCGAGCAGCAGGTCGCGTATCTCCCACATCGCGCTGAAGATCTGCGTCGGCGCCGGCAGCGTCGACTCCTCCGTGTCGGCCAGTCTCACGCCGAGCTGCCAGATCGCCAGCACCGCGAGCGCGAACAGCAGCGGCGGCAGCACGTGCGCGGCGATCCAGCGGCCGCGCGCGCCGCCGCGACCGGCGACCTGCGGCGGGTCCGCGAGGCCGGCGGGCGGCTGCTCGCCGGCCGCGGCCGGCTGGCGCTGGTCGGGCAGCGCCGACATCACCCCACCACCGCGTCGAGCTGGCGGCGCGACGCCTCGTGCAGCGGCGTCAGCAGCTTCTGCTTGAGCGCGACGAACTCGGGCGAGCCGTGCAGCTCGAACTTGCGCGGGCGCGGCAGGTCGATGTCGAGGCACATCTGCACGCTGCCGGGGCGGCCCGTCATCACGTAGACGCGATCGGACAGGTAGACCGCCTCCTCGACGTCGTGCGTGATGAAGAGGATCGTCTTGCGATCGGCCTGCCAGACGTCGAGCAGCCACTCCTGCATCGTCTGGCGGGTCAGCGCGTCGAGCGCGCCGAACGGCTCGTCGAGCAGCATCAGCTCGCGGCCGGCGAGGAACGTGCGCAGCAGCGCCGCGCGCTGGCGCATGCCGCCGGAGAGGTTGCTGGGCCAGCGCTTCTCGAAGCCCTTGAGGCCGAAGCGGCCCAGCTCCCCCTGTGCCCGCGCGCGCGCCTGCCTGCGCGAGACGCCGCTCATCTCCAGCCCGAGCGTGACGTTGTCGAGCACCGAGTGCCACGGCATCAGCAGGTCCTTCTGCGGCATGTAGCCGACGCGCCCGAGCAGCGAGTCCGGCTGCTCGCCGTCGAGCAGGACGCGCCCCTGCGTGGGGCGCGTCAGGCCGGCGACGATGTTGAAGAGCGTCGACTTGCCACAGCCGCTGGGGCCGACGATCGAGACGAACTCGCCGGGGGCGACCGTGAGGTCGGCCCCCGCCAGCGCGACGACCGCCTCGCCGTCGTCGCCGTCGAAGCGCTTGCCGACGCCTTCGACGACGAGCTTGGCGGGAGCGACCGGTACGGCGGCCATCGTCAGGAGCCGCCGGCCGCCGGAAGGTAGCTGTCGCCGCCGTAGACCTCGGGCGTGAACGGCTCTCTCGCGAGTCTGTTCTCGACCATCCAGGTCGAGAGCGCCTCGACGGCCGCCGGGTCGATCGTGCCGAAGCGCGCGGCGTCGCCCTGGAAGAGCGGGCCGTAGGCGTCGAGCTGGGCGCTCGTGATCTCCTCTCTGAGCGACTTGTTCTCGGCCAGCAGGTCTCTCAGCGAGGTCGCGGGATCTCTGATCGTGTCCTCGTAGCCCTGCACCGTCGCGGCCGTGAACGCTCTGATCAGCGCCGGGTCCTGGGCGATGTGCTCTCTCGTCGAGAAGGCGACGAGGCCCGGGTAGACCGGCCCGCCGTGCTCGTCGAGCTTGAAGTCCTTCGTCGGCTTGCCGTCGACGTTGACCTGGACGCCGTCGGCCGGCCAGAAGCCGGTGAAGCCGGCGATCTTGCCGCTCTCGAGGTTCTGCACCCCGTTGAAGCCGATCGTCACGACCTTGACCTTGTCGGGATCGCCGCCGCCGTCTCTGACGATCGTCTCGAGTATCGCGTTGTCGGACGGGACGCCGGTCACCCCGACGGTCTTCCCCTCCAGGTCCTTGCCCGAAGCGATGTTGTCGGAGGCGAGCGTGATGATGCCGCCGAGCGGTCGCTGCACGATCGCGAGGAATGCCTCGATGTCGAGGCCCTCGCCGATCTGGTTGGCGACGTCCATGCCGTCGGCGAGCCCGAAGTCGGCCTTGCCGGCGTTGATCAGGCGCAGCGTGTCAGCCGTCGAGGTCGGCTGGATCACCTTCAGGTCGATGTTGTGGTCTCTGTAGTAGCCGGCCGCGATCGCGCGATAGATGCCGGCGTGGACCGCGTTGGGGACGAAGTCGAGCACGAGCGTCGCTCTCGTCATCTCGGCCAGCTGCCCAGAGTCGGTCGTTCTGACGTTGTCAGCGGTTCCACCGGAGTCGTCGTCGCTGCTGCCGCAGGCCGCCAGCGTCAGGACGGTCGCGCAGAGCGCGATCGCGAGAATGAGCAGCCGCCCCAACGTCCTCTTCTGTCTCATCTTCTCTCCGGTGTTCAGTTGGCTGAACTACGATCAGTTGGCTGGACCAAGATTGTCCCACGACCGGTCAAGCGTCTTTGGCCCCATGGCGAAAGATCATCCCCTGTCGTCGGACACCGGCGAAGCACCCGAGCGGCCACGCGCCAGCGCATGTCCGCCGGGAGACGACCCCCTACAAGCGGTCCCGCGTGGGCGGAGCGTACAGCCCCAGTTCTCGGCGCATCGCATCCGCGACCGCGTCGGCGCCGATCGACTCGGCCGCGACGACGGCCGCGCGCAGGCGCTCGCGCGACTCCTGC
>DATIOB010000128.1:0-3987 GCA_035473605.1 Conexibacter sp. | reverse complement strand
GGCGCAGACGGCCGGCGCGCCGCCGCTGCTGCGGCGTGCTCACGAGGAGCTGCAGACGGCCGGCGCGAGACCGCGGCGGCTGCGCTTCTCCGGCGCGGAGGACCTGACCGCGGCCGAGCGCCGCGTCGCCGAGCTGGCCGGCAACGGCCGCTCCAACCGCGAGATCGCGCAGGAGCTGTTCGTGACGCCGAAGACGGTCGAGAACCACCTCGGGCGGATCTACATGAAGCTCGGAATCCACAGCCGGAGAGAACTCGCCGGCGCGCTCGCCGGCTGAGGTCGCGCCGCTCCTGCCATCCTGGAGGCGATGGCCGCCTCGCTCTCAGACGCCCCGCCCGCCCCCGCCGACGGCTCCCTGCCCGAGCAAGCCCTCGCCGAGCTGGGGCGGCGGCCGTTCGGGATCTACGTGCACGTGCCGTTCTGCGCCACACGCTGCGGCTACTGCGACTTCAACACCTACACGGCGGAGGAGCTGCCGGGCGGCGTCAACCGCGGCTCCTACGCGGCGTCGGCGATCGCCGAGCTGGCGCTGGCGCGCGAGGTGCTGAGCGCCCCCGGCCGTCCGCTGCCGCCGGTCCAGACGGTCTTCGTCGGCGGCGGCACGCCGACGCTGCTGGCGCCCGGGGACCTCGCCGCGATCCTCGGCGCGATCGACGACACCTTCGGCCTCGCGCCCGGCGCCGAGGTGACGACGGAGGCCAACCCCGAGAGCGTCTCGCCGGCCGCCTTCGAGACGCTGCGCGCCGCCGGCTTCACGCGCGTCTCGCTGGGGATGCAGAGCGCCGTCGCAGCGGTGCTCGCCACGCTCGACCGCACGCATACGCCCGGCCGTCCGGCGACGGCCGCCGCGGAGGCGCGCGCCGCCGGCTTCGAGCACGTCAGTCTCGACCTGATCTACGGGACCCCGGGCGAGTCCGACGACGACTGGCGCCGCTCGGTGCAGGCCGCGCTCGCCGCCGGGCCCGACCACGTCAGCGCGTACGCGCTGACGGTCGAGCCGGGCACGCGGCTGCACGCGCGCGTGCGCCGCGGCGAGCTGCCGCTGCCCGACGAGGACCAGCTCGCCGACCGCTACGCGATCGCCGACGACGCCTTCTCCGCCGCGGGACTGAACTGGTACGAGATCTCCAACTGGGCCGCGAGCGACGGCGACCGCTGCGAGCACAACGTCAACTACTGGCGCGGCGCCGACTGGTGGGGCGTCGGGCCGGGCGCGCACAGCCACGTCGGGGGCGTGCGCTGGTGGAACGTGCTGCACCCCTCCGCCTACGCAACGGCGCTGAGCGAGCGGCGCTCCCCGGCCGCCGGCCGCGAGCTGCTCGACGACGAGACGCGCCGCTTCGAGCGGATCATGCTGGAGACGCGGCTGCGCGAAGGGCTCGACGTCGCGCTGCTGCACCCCGCCGGCCGCGCCGCCGCGCAGCGCGCCGCCGCCGACGGCCTCGCCCTGCCCGACGCGCTCGCCGCCGGCCGCGTCCGCCTCACGCGGCGCGGACGGCTGCTGGCGGATGCGCTGGTCCGCGATCTGGTGGACTGACCTCAACTCTGCAGCCGCGTGAGCGTGGCCGGATCGTGGATGCTGAGGACGATCCGATCTCGTGATCAGACCGGGTCGTCTTTGAACGAGATCGGATCGGTCTCAGCGCCGCGAGGCGGTTCGCTCACGCGGCTGCGGCCGGACCTCGTAGATGCAGGCGTGCGACCCGCTCAAGATGTGCGCGACGCGTCTGACGTCGGCCTCCGGCAGCAGCTCGCGCAGGAAGGCGATCTCGGTGGAGCAGGCATGGCCGTACCTTCTGGCGACCGCGAGGATCGCGCAGTTGTGCTCGCGCAGCAGGAAGCCCTCGCCGTCGGCGGTCGGCTCGAAGTCGGCGAGGTAGCCGTCCTCGTCGAGCACGCGCGCGATCTCCGCGACACGCGCGGCGAAGTCGAGCCCGTCCATCCGCGCGCGCACGCGCTCGACGCGCGCGGCGCGCCGCTTCTCGAAGGCCCGCTGCACGACGCCGGGGTCCTCGTCGGCGAGATGGTCGAGCAGCTCCAGCGTCAGCGCGCCGTAGGACTTCGGGAAGAGCGCCTCCGCCGCGGGGCCGAGCTGGTAGCTGCGGCGCGGCCGGCCGGGGCCGGAGCGCTCGTCGCTGTGGACGACGAGATCGGCGGCCGCGAGACCCTGCAGATGCTGGCGCACGGCGCTGACCGTGACGCCCAGCTCGAGCGCCAGCTCCTCGGCGCGCAGCGCGCCGCGCTTCCGGAGCGTCACGAGCAGCGCCCTGCGGGTAGGAGGAAGCTCTGCGAGGACTGGTCCGAGACCCGGTTGCATGTATGTTTGGACAGTAGCGACTGTCTATATCCGCCGCGCACCCACGAAGGAGCCCAGATGGCCTACGAGCTTCCCCCGCTTCCCTACGCGTACGACGCCCTCGAGCCCCACATCGACGAGGCGACGCAGAGATTTCATCACGACAAGCATCACGCGACCTACGTGAGCAGAGCCAACGAGGCGCTCGAGGGCACCGAGTGGGCCGACAAGCCCGTCGAGGAGCTGCTCAAGAACCTCGACAAGCTCCCGGCTGACAAGCTCAACCCGGTCAGAAACAACGCCGGCGGCCACTACAACCACACGCTGTGGTGGGAGTCGCTCTCCCCCAACGGCGGCGGCGCCCCGACGGGCGACCTCGCCGAGGCGATCGACGCCGCGTTCGGCTCGTTCGACGAGTTCAAGGCGAAGGTCGAGGCCGCCGGTGCGGGCCGCTTCGGCTCCGGCTGGGCGTGGCTGGTCAAGGGCGACGCCGGCCTCGAGGTCACCTCGACGCCGAACCAGGACACCCCGCTGGCCGACGGCAAGACGCCGCTGTTCGGCATCGACGTGTGGGAGCACGCGTACTACCTGAAGTACCAGAACCTGCGTCCGGCCTACCTCAAGGCCGTCTGGAACGTGGTGGACTGGGACAAGGTCGCCGAGCGCTTCGCTGCGGCCTCATGACCTACGTCATCGCGGAGCCGTGCATCGGGACGAAGGACGTCTCGTGCACGGAGGTCTGCCCCGTCGACTGCATCCACCCGACGCAGGACGAGCCCGGGTTCGACCAGGCGACGATGCTCTTCATCGACCCCGAGGAGTGCATCGACTGCGACGCGTGCGTCGAGGCCTGCCCGGTCGACGCGATCTTCCCGGAGGACCTGCTGCCGGAGCAGTGGGTCGACTACGCGCAGAAGAACGCGGAGTACTTCCAGAACTGACTGGGAGCGGAGCGCGCGCCGCTACAGCGGCGTGCGCTCCTCCTCTTCCAGCATCACGCGGAGCCGCCTCAGCGCGCTCGCGATGCGGGACTTGACGGTGCCGAGCGGTATCCCCGTGTGGGTGACGATCTGGCTCTGGCTGAAGCCGAGGTGGAAGTGCAGCCGCACGACCTCGGCCTCGACCGACGACAGCCGCGCGAGCATGCCGTCGACGACCATGCGGTCGACGACGTCGGCAGACGGCTCGCGCTCGCCGGCGGTGTCGGGCCCGGCGTCGGCCGGGTCGAACGGCTCCGGGATCCGGCGCCGCAGATGGTCGATCGCGCGCGAGCGCGCGATCGTCGCCAGCCACGTGCGCAGCGAGGCGCGCGTCGGGTCGTACGAGTCGCAGCGCAGCCACGCCTCGAGCAGCACCTGCTGGAAGACGTCCTCGGCCGCGTTGCGATCGCCGAGCGTGTCGGAGATCGCTGCGAGCGTCGGCGGGCCGTACTCGGCGTAGAGCGCGCGGACCGCATCCGGGTCCCCGCGGCGGAGGCCGTCGGCGATGCGGAGCTCGGTGGTTGACGGGCTGCTTCGGCGCATCACGGCTCGCCCACTGTCGCACGATCGGCGGCCGGCAACGGTATGGCCTCGGTAGGAGTTGGCGCATTGACCTGGTTAACCACCGAATCCCTCGGGGGACGTATCGGGTTTGACATGTATTCGGCGGGACCCGTAGTTTCCGCTGTCGAGGAGATTCCCCCCACCATG
>DATIOB010000127.1:0-2293 GCA_035473605.1 Conexibacter sp. | reverse complement strand
TGAGCTGCTCGTCGAGCAGCACGAGCGTGGCGATCGCCGGCGTGTTGTAGGTCTGGTCCTTCTTCGAGTTGTCGAGCGCGGTCGTGAGCGAGAGGAACTCGGGGATCCAGCGGTCGGAGGCGCCGATCTCGGCGATCCGCTCCTGCGCGGCGGGGGAGAGCAGCGCCAGCCACAGGCCGCCGTCGGAGGCGAAGCACTTCTGCGGCGCGAAGTAGTAGACGTCGGCGTCGGCGGCGTCGACCGGCAGTCCGCCGGCGCCCGAGGTCGCGTCGATCAGCACGAGGCCGTCGCCGACCCGCTCGACCGGCACCATCACGCCCGTCGAGGTCTCGTTGTGGGCCCAGCCGATCACGTCGGCGTCGGGCTGCGCGGCCGGCGCCGGCGCGTCGCCCGGGTCGGCCTTCGTCACGATCGAGTCGCCGAGGAACGGCGCGTCGTCGGTCGCCTTCGCGAACTTGCTCGAGAACTCGCCGTAGACGAGGTGGGCGGCGCGCTCGCGCACGAGGCCGAAGGTCGCGGCGTCCCAGAAGGCGGTCGTGCCGCCGTTGCCGAGCATGACCTCGTAGCCGTCGGGCAGCTCGAACAGCTCGCGCAGGCCAGCGCGGACGCTGCCGACGAGGTTCTTGACCGGCTTCTGGCGGTGCGAGGTGCCCATCAGCGCGGCGCCCTCGGGGCCGGCGAGGCGAGCGAGCTGCTCGGGGCGGACCTTCGAGGGGCCGCAGCCGAAGCGGCCGTCGGAGGGCTTCAGGTCGTCAGGGATCGTGACGGTGGCAGTGTTCGACATGCGGTGGTCCTCTCGCGGGATCAGAACAACGGGCTTGCCCAGGCGCGCGGCGGAGAGAACCACGTCGCCGGTCCCCGGTGGTGCTCCACCTGTGAACGCCAGTCGCGGCGACCCGCGCATCCTATCGCGTGCGATGATCGGCGCATGGATCCGATCGAGTCGATGCGCGTCGACAGATGGCTGTGGGTCTCCCGTCTCGTGAAGACGCGGGCGCTCGGCGCGGAGGCGGTCAAGGCCGGCCGCGTGAAGGTCAACGGCCAGCCGTGCAAGCCGGCGAAGGAGGTCAGAGCCGGCGACAGCCTCGAGCTGCGCAACGGCGAGCTGCGGATCTCCGTCGTCGTGCGCGGGATCGTGAGAATGCGCGGCTCGGCGAGAGTCGCCGCCGTCCTCTACGACGAGACCGACGAGAGCAGAGAGCTGCGCGAGCGGCTCTCGGCCGAGCGCCGTGCGGCCAACCAGCAGCAGCTGCCCGGCGGCGGCGCGCGGCCGACCAAGCGCGACCGCCGCCGCTTCGAAGAGGCGCGCGAGCGCGGCCAGCGCGGCTGATCGGCGGCGCCGCGCCGCGCCGCTGTGGCGCGGCGTGGGAGGATCCCCGGCATGGACAAGAGCTTGGAAGCCGTGCCGGCCGACGCCTGGCTGTGGGCCGCGCGGCTCGTGAAGACGCGCGCCGCCGGGGCCGAGGCGATCGCCGACGGGCGCGTCACGAGCGCCGGCGAGCCGGTCGCCGCCGACGCGGAGGTGCGCCGCGGCGACCGCCTCGAGCTGCGCGTCGGCGAGTCGACGACGCGCGTCGTGGTGCGCGGCGTCGCGCGCCTGCGCGGGCCGGAGAGACTGGCGGCGCGGCTGTACCAGCCGGTCGACGAGGACGGTCAGCCGCTGACCGGCGGCGCGGGCGCGGCCGGCGGCGTCGGCGCGACGAAGGCCGAGCGGCGCCGCCTGCAGCAGGCCGCCAACGTGCGCAGCGGGCAGGGTCCGCGGGAGTGACTACCCCTCGCCGCCCCTGCCCGCCTCGCGGGCGGCGTCGGCGAGCGCGGCGACGTCGAGCGGCGGCGTGTAGCTGACCGCCGTCACGACTGCCGCCTCGGCCGGGGCGCCGTCGGGACGCGGCGGCAGCACGGGCGCGGGGGCGCCGTCGGCGAGCTTGACGTAGCGCATCCCGCCGAGCAGGTCCTTGTCGTTGGTCAGCGCGACCGCGGTCGCGAAGCGGCCGGTCACGTTCAGCTCGCCTTCGAGGCCGGTGAAGGGGATGAACTGCGCGTCGAGATGACGCGCCAGCCGCAGCTGCAGGTCGACGAGCGACTCGCGCGAGGCGGTGCCGATCGGGTTGTCGATCAGCAGCGGCCCGGCGCGGCGGATCCCGCGCGCGCGGCCGGCGCGCTCGGCGGTGCGGACGGCCGAGACGGCGCAGAACAGCACCAGCTTGATCGTCAGCTCCTCGCCGCCGGAGAACTCCGGGCCGACGACCTCGATCGGGTGGTACTGGTCGTCGGGCTGCGGGTGGGGCTTGAG
>DATIOB010000126.1:0-3055 GCA_035473605.1 Conexibacter sp. | reverse complement strand
CGTGGCCCTCCCGCACGCCGAGCGTCGCGATCGCGTTGAGCGAGCCCGCGGGCGCGGGACCGGCGCCCGTCGTCGCGTTCTCGACCTCGATCTGCGCAGAGAGTGCGGCGGCGGTGCGCACGAATCGCGCAGCCGGCCGCGCGTGCAGCCCCTGCGCGACCGTCACCACGAACCGCTCCTCGACCGTGTCGGAGGGATGACCGCGGTTCTGTACATCGTGGGGATGTACAGAACCGCGGTCATCGGGGGGCGGGGCGGCCGCGCCCTCGTCGGGCGGGGCGGCGGCGTCGGGCGGGGCGGCTTCCCCGAGATGTGCGACCTTCCCCGCCAGACCGCCGCGCGCCTCGTCCGCCACCGCGTCGAGCGAAGCGCCGCCGCTCGCCGCGACCGCCGCCGCGACCGCACCCTCGACCAGCGGCGCGGCGGCGAGACGGACGCGCTCGCCCAGCGCGGGATCGAGCAGCTCGACGGCCAGCTCGGCGCTCAGCACCGCGCTGCCGAGGTCCATCAGCACCAGCACGCCGTCGCCGGAGCCGTCGTCGGCGGCCTCGATCGCGCTCATCACGCGCGTCGCGTCGGTGCCGAGCGGAGCCTCCTCGCCCTCAGCCGGCGGCTCCAGGCCGCCGGCCGTCTCCAGCCGCACCTCGCCGCCCATCTCGCGCGCCAGCTCGGCCACCCCGGCCGCCAGCCGGGCGCTGTGCGAGACGACGACGAGGCCGACCATCACACGGTCCTGCCCGTCAGTCCTTCACCCATCCGAGCGTGCGCTGGACCGCTTCCTTCCAGCGCTTGTAGCGCTTCTCGATCTCCTCCGCGGGCTCGGACGGCTCCCAGCGCTTGTCCTCGCCCCAGTTTCTCGTCACGTCGTCGGTGCCCGCCCAGACGCCGACCGCGATCCCGGCCGCGTAGGCGGCGCCGAGCGCGGTCGTCTCCGAGACCTTCGGGCGGATCGTCGGGACGCCGAGCACGTCGGCCTGGAACTGCATCAGCAGCTCGTTGGCGACCATGCCGCCGTCGACCTTCAGCTCCTTGAACGGGGCATCCGAGGCCTCGTTGGCCGCATCGACGACCTCGCGGCTCTGCCAGGCGACCGACTCCAGCACCGCGCGCGTGATGTGGGCCTTGTTCGTGAAGGCCGTCATCCCGACGATCACGCCGCGCGCGTCGTCTCTCCAGTACGGCGCGAAGAGGCCCGAGAAGGCCGGCACGAAGTAGACGTCGCCGGTGTCCTCGACCGACGCCGCCAGTCTCTCGGACTCCGGCGCGCTTCTGATGATCCCGAGCTGGTCGCGCAGCCACTGCACGCCCGCTCCGGTCACCGCGATCGAGCCCTCCAGCGCGTAGACCGCGTCCTGGTCGCCGATCTTGTAGCCGACGGTCGTCAGCAGCTTCTCGGAGGCGACCGGCTCGTTGCCGGTGTTGACGAGCAGGAACGAGCCCGTGCCGTACGTGTTCTTCGCCGTCCCCGGCTCGAAGCAGGCCTGGCCGAACAGCGCCGCCTGCTGGTCGCCGAGCACGCCCGCGACCGGCACGCCGTCGAGCACCGTCCCCTGCACCTCGCCGTAGACCTCCGACGACGATCTGATCGCCGGCAGCATCTCGCGCGGCAGCCCCATCAGGTCCAAAGCCTCTTCGGACCAGTCGAGTGTTCTCAGGTCCATCAGCATCGTGCGCGAGGCGTTCGTCACGTCGGTCACGTGGACGCCTCCGTTCGGGCCCCCCGTGAGGTTCCAGATCGTGTACGTGTCCATCGTGCCGAAGAGGATGTCGCCAGCCTCGGCACGCTCGCGCACGCCGTCGACGTTGTCGAGGATCCACTTCGCCTTCGGGCCGGAGAAGTAGGTCGACAGCGGCAGGCCGCAGATCTTGCGCAGGCGGTTCGGCCCCTTGTCGCCGGCCAGCTCGGCGACGATCGCCGAAGTGCGCGTGTCCTGCCAGACGATCGCGTTGTAGACCGCCTCGCCGGTTCTGCGATCCCACAGCACGGTCGTCTCGCGCTGGTTGGTGATGCCGATCGCCTTGATCTCTCTCGGCCTCACGTCGGACTTCCCGAGCGCGTCGGCGATCACCTCTCTCACGCGCGTGCGGATCTCGTGCGGATCGTGCTCGACCCAGCCCGCTCTCGGGTGGATCTGTCTGTGCTCCCGCTGACCGACCTGCACGATGTTGCCGTCGGTGTCGAAGATGATGAAGCGCGAGCTGGAGGTCCCCTGGTCGATCGCGCCGACGTACTCAGCCATGTCTCGGTCTCCTCATGCCGTCGTCTCGTCCCAGGTGTCCGCGAGGGCGCGCAGCAGCAGCGCCGTCGAGGTCGCACCGGGGTCCTGGTGTCCGATGGAGCGTTCGCCAAGGTAGCTCGCGCGACCCTTTCTGGCGAGCAGCGGGATCGTCTCCCGCGCGCCCTCCTCGGCGGCGTCGGCGCTGGCGGCCAGCGCCTCCGCCAGCGGCCTGCCGTCCTCGACCGCCGCGCGCAGCGCGTCACGCGCCGGTATCAGCGCGTCGACCATTGTCTTGTCGCCCGGCTCGGCCTTGCCGCGTCTCTGCACCGCCGCCACGGCGGCGTCGAGCGCGTCGGCCCACACGGCCGCGTCCGGCTCGCCAGCTCTCGTCGCGCCCGCGAGCGCGATGAAGAGCGATCCGTAGAGCGGCCCGGCCGCGCCGCCGACGGTCGACAGCAGCGTCATGCCGACCGTTCTGAGCGCGGCCGACGACGAGTCGGCGACGGCGCCGTCCAATCTCACGACGACGGCCGTGAAGCCGCGTGTCATGTTCGCGCCGTGGTCGCCGTCGCCGATGTCGGCGTCGAGCCGGTTCAGCCTGTCGCGCTCCTGTTCGAGCGCGCCGGCGGACCGGCGCACCCATTCGCTCACGTCCACTCAGACCCCCCAGCGCAGCGCCGTCGTGTTCACCGGCGCGTCCCACAGCCGCACCAGCTCGTCGTCGAGCTTCAGCAGCGTGATCGACGTGCCGGCCATCTCCAGGGAGGTGATGAAGTTGCCGACGAGGTTGCGCTCGATCGTCAGGCCGCGCTCGCTCAAGACCTGCGCGACGCGGC